>FR882018.1:32572-35224 GCA_000435615.1 Firmicutes bacterium CAG:238
CGGTCTTTTGGGTCGCAGCTTAAAACATAGCTTCAGCCCTGAAATTCACCGTAGAATCGGAGAACTTACAGGCAGGCCCTATGAATATAAATTATACGAAAAAGAACCGGAAGAAGTCGAAAACTTCCTCCGAAACGGTGAATGGGGCGGACTGAATGTCACAATACCATATAAGGAAACGGTCATGGCTTACTGCGATGAGCTTTCGGAAGAGGCACGCGCAATCGGAGCGGTGAATACGCTTGTTCGCCGAGACGGCAAAATCGTCGGTTACAATACAGATTATACAGGCTTCCGAAAGAGCTTGGAACAGAACGGCGTGGCGGTGCGCGGCGCACGAACCATGGTGCTCGGGAGCGGCGGAGCCTCCAAGGCTGTCTGCCGCGTTCTTGAGGATATGGGGGCTGCAAGTGTTAAACTTGTGAGCCGGAGCGGAAAAATCAATTATGAAAATCTGAACCGGCATAAAGATGCCGAGATTTTGGTTAATACAACGCCGGTCGGTATGTACCCTAACACAGGGCAGGCCGCTGTGTTTCCGGGAACTTTCCCGAACTTGAAGTGGGCGGTGGATGTTATCTATAATCCATTGCGGACGAATTTTTTATGTCAGGCGAAGAAAGCCGGTATCAATTATATGTCAGGGCTTGCGATGCTGGTTCTTCAGGCAGTGGCTGCTGCAGAAATCTTTGGGGATGAAACAATCAGCGCTTCGGTTGGAAGACAGATTGAACGCGAGCTCACCGCGGAAAAAGAGAACATTGTGCTGATTGGCATGCCCGGAGTCGGCAAAACGACGACCGGAACGGCTCTGGCGGCAGAAATGGGACGCCCGTTCTATGACATCGATGAAATGATTGTGTCGATGGCAGGAAAGAGCATTCCCGAAATCTTTGCAGAAGATGGAGAAGACGCTTTCCGCCAGGCGGAATCAGAAGCTGCAAGGGAACTCTCCAAGGTTACAGGTGCGGTAATCGCCTGTGGTGGTGGAGTAGTCAATCGCGAAGAAAATTATTATACTCTGGCGGAAAACGGACATATTGTTTTTTTGAACAGAGACATCAGCCTTCTTCCCACGGGCGGCAGGCCTGTCAGTCAGGCAGTGCCGCCGGAAAGACTGTACCGCATCAGGCTTCCTTTATACAGAAGCTGGTGTGATGACGAAATTGAAATCACAGGGAACTCCCCTGAGGAAACTGCTGCACATATCATGGATATGCTGCAGAAGATTTAATGGTTACAAATATAAACGTAAATCCCGTCTCGTTTTGAGATGGGATTTTTCTAAGCGGGATGTTCGAAATTTACTGTATTTACTGCATACTTATCTGTCGGAGACTCCAGGCGGAATGTTTGGGAATATCGGTTCACCGCAATACATATACACGTATTTGATGCTATAAAGATCGACGATTGCAACATTGCCGTTGGAAATATCCTGAAGCAGCACATAGTTGTTGCCGACGCCGACGAGGAAACCGTAGCGGTCTTCCGTCGAGTCGGAGCCAATCATCTGCTCTACACGCATATAGCGGCCAATCTGCGTATGCAGGAATCCGTTCATATACTGAATGGATTCATAGTCAATCGTCTGTTCGTACTCCGGCGGCATCAACGGACTGCTTGGCACGGCGAAGATCGGGGTCTGCTGACCGTTGTTTTCCAAAGAATTGACATAATCGGTCATGTTCTGGTAAATCAACGGAACGGAAGCAGTGTTCGACTGAAGGGCAGCATTTGGATTTATGTACGAAGGCGATGTACTGCCTGCCTGCGGGCGAAACCATACGCCGCTGTCGTTTGCCATGTTGTTTGTTGTGGTGCTTTGCATATCCGTTGAAGGAATCGTCTCCTGCGGGTCTGTGACAGCTTCGGAAACTGCCGGGGAAACCGCCATGTCTTCAAACTCGATTTTATCTCCGATCTGTACCTGACCTTTGCGAATCATCGTTGGTGTAATCACGTTATTGCATGGTGTCATAGAAATCCTCCTGAAAATTTAAGTTTCTGCGTACCGTTCTGTCGGTATGTAAAAACAGTGATTGCCGACGCGGTTGTGGATGACGCCGACCCTTGTAGGAAAGTAGTTCGGACAGGAATCACTGTAAGGATTGAAGAAAAACAGCGATTCGTCGACGCCCGCCAGCCTGCCGCCGGCCAGTGCCCAGTCTACGATGTCATAGTGCTCCTGCGAGGGCGTCATGTTGTAGACGTTCTGTGCGTTATATCTGCCGCCGACGGTCTCCTGCATGCATACAAATTGACCCGGCTGTGTGATAATCGCACGCACATCGCCGCCGTTATTGACACGCGAAAATTCGCCCACGTTGATGGTCGCGCGATTCATGATGACCGTGGCGACCGCCTGCATTCCCGCGGTTCCTTCTCCGCCCGCCTCACACTGTATCAATCTCGCGAATAATTCCCTGGTATCCAGTCCCATATCTATCTCCCATCTGCCTATAGACTCAACTTATCTTATGCGGAACAGTTTGCGGATGTGCATGGAAAATCTATGAATCAAAATTTTTTTTGTATAGAACAGATTAGCCGCAAGATGCTCTTGTAGGAAAGCGTTGACATAAAAATCATGGAAAAATCAAAAAAATTAAAAAAAAACTTTCATTTTCCCACCCTTTTTGGCAAAAAGGG
>FR882019.1 GCA_000435615.1 Firmicutes bacterium CAG:238
ACGATTATGCCGAGAATTTCTACCACGGCTTTATGGCGGGACTTCTTGTGAACATCGGCGGATACAGCGTGAAATCCAATCGTGAGAGTGGAAACGGAAGCCCCGACATTGTGATGCAGACGGTGCAGATACGCAAAGGGCGCGTGATTCTTTTAGAACTGAAAATAGCGGGCAGCATTGCAGAGATGGAGGCAGCCTGCGACCGCGGGCTTGCACAGATCGAAGAACAGCATTACGCAGAGCCTTTTATAACGGAGGGCTATCCGGAAGTGAAAAAGTATGCACTGAGTTTCTGCAAGAAAGAGTGCATGGTAAAGAAAGCAGAATAGCGGGGATAAATTGTAAAAAAACATGTTGACTCTATGTGTTTTTTGTGATAAACTTTGCATAATTTTATAAAAAAGAAAAACAGCAACAAGGGTAGCTAACGGATGTGAGGTGAAAGTCCTCCCTGTTTCTCAGCAACTGTAATGCCTGTACAGACAGGACAAGTCAGGAGACGAGCTATCGCTTGGATGTAAACAATTTCTCTGAGGCAGAAGGATACATCGTTGCGAAAAGGTAAGCGGACAAAAGGATTTTCCTGTTACAACGGCAGGAGGATTGCTCGGCGGCACTTTTCGGCTGATATGTGCAAAGCAGCATGGGGAAAATCTCACGTGGGAGAGCTATGTGCGGAAACAGGATGTAGGCGATAGATGCGGACTGCCAAAGAGACGGCAGTCTTTTTTTGTATCTTTTCATCCTTTTCGGGCGGTGCCGCATCAGGAAGGCATCGCCCATGGGGCTTCAGATAAAAAATGTGTATATAAGAGAGGAAAACATGGAGCAGGCACAGCAGCAGGAAATAAAACGCAAAATTAAGGAAAATCCGGAAATGACGGAAGGCGAAAAAGGAAGGGAATTAAAACGGCTGAGCGAGCCATATAAGAAAATGAGCGATGAGGAGCTACTGCAGCTTGTGCGGGACTTCGTCCGGGAATGCGGCAGAGAGCCCACCCGAAAAGACGTGCTGTATGATCGGGAACTGAAATATCGGTTCGGCCCATGGACGCGTATGCTTGAAAAAGCGGGAACCAGACCGGTCGCGGAACACTATTTAGAGAGAAAGAAACGGCGGCGTGAAAAACGCGAGCACCATAAGGAATACCGCAGACAGATCCGCGAGCAACAGGCAGCGGAAGCAGCGCAGGCAGAAGAGACTATGCAGGTAACTGCCGCAGAATAACGGACCACTACACAATCACATAGTGTTTACATAGATGTATCGCGAAAGCTTTCCGATAGCGGCAAGGCTCAAAGCGAAATATATGAAAAAGGAGAAGAAAATACATATGAACACACAAGTAAGTTATTTCAAAAAAGTGCTCGTTGTGCTGATGGCGGTGATGATGGTATTCACCATGATGCCGAGCATGGCGTGGGCAGAGAGCGAGAATGCCGTTCAGCCGGTAAATATTTATGTGACACTTGCTTTAGATTCGGACGGTGAAACAAAAGAATTCGCGAAAGCAAAAGATGGCACGGATATGGCGATGAGAAGCGTGACGGTATCTGATGTAGATAATGACGGAAAACTGACCGCGTATGATGCCATTGCCTGTATGCAAACGCAGTATGCTCCGGAAGGAAAAGATTGGGCTGTTGATAAAAAAAATGTGCTTACAGAACTCTGGGGCGAAAAAGCACCATTTTTATTGTACACAAATTTTGTGACACAAATTATCACTTTTAATAAAAACGGAATTAAATCAAACCCAGTTAATTTTTCTATATACGAAAATATGCAACTATATATTTCGCAAGGACTGTCAACGAATTATCTTACCAGTGAAGAAAAATTAAGCCCTATGTTAAAAAACACTTCTACGATCATTACCTTGAAAGATTCAGAAGTTTTTATCTATTCAAGAAAGTTTTTAATGAAAACGGCCATACAATTCCAAGCGAGTAAACCCGTAGCAGAAACAAGTGGCGAGATAAGATACAAAAAAATCGGAAGTGACGAAACAGGAACATTATCGTGTGATGATACCGGAAAGATCACTGTCAAATTCAGTGAAGCGGGTGAATATCTCGTTTATACGAACACAACGAACGGTGCAGCAGCAATTCTTGTTAAAGTTTTAGAAAAAGCTCCGCAAATTACAAGTTTTGAAATTGCAGACGAATTTGGAAAAAACATTCTTTCTGAAGAAAACGGAGAATATGTCATCACATTGGATGAAGACAACGCAAAAGGGAAGATATGGTTAAGTCTGAATTCCGATGCCGCATTAGGCCAGCTTGTTTATGGCCTGCAGCGAACTGCTGCAAAAAGAGATATTTATCTCGGAACGAATTGTAAAAATAAGGAAATTGAAATCGGAACAGAAGAAGCAATCAAGCTGTACTTGTATGATAAGAACATTGGCACAGAGAGCGAACTTACAAAGGCAAGTACAATAGATGTTCGCGTAGAAAAAGCCGCAGTGCTTTCTGACCTGACAACAAGCGGACAAACGAAAGACGGCAGTAATTTCAAGAGCGGAACTTTGTATGCTTATGTTAAACAGAATGCACAAGACGCAACGATCACACCGCAGGTATCTGGCGAAGGATACAGTCTTACGATTGATGGAAAGGAAGCAGAGGCAGGGAAAGCGCATCGTGTATACCTTGATATGAGTTCCGGGGAGAGCATTTCTACTGTCGCGGTTTCGAAAGAAGGTCGGAGAGACAAAACCTATCAGGTAGCCTTTCTTGCAGCTCCGACAGAAACAACTCCATTCTTTGTGGAAAATTTAAAGAATGACAAAACAGAATATGTTGTAAATGATAAAATAAGTCCTTTGAAAGTCTATGCGACAGCGAGCGGAGATGTGGAATATCAATGGTACTCCAGCAATTCCCAGAACGAGGAGGGGACCGCAATTGAAGGGGCTACGAAAGCCGAGTATACGCCTTCAAACGAAACCGCGAGCGACTTATATTATTACTGCATTGCAACAAATACAGAAAAAACAGAGGAACAAAACACTGCAAAATCCGAAAAAGCACATGTTGTAGTGTATAACACGCCAGTTATAGATTTTTCATGGGATGTCGGTGAAATCCCTGACCTGCCAAACGATATGGCAGACAAGTTCAATGGGAACACCAAAGGATTCTATTATGATAAGGAGACTTCAGATGAAGATATTCTTCCGCTAAAAGTGAAAGCTGTAATTTCTGAGGATGTGCTTGCGGCAGGAGCAGAGATTGAATACGTTTGGGAGGTGCGAAGAGGTACTTCTGTAGAGACAAGCAGAGGGAACGAAACCCAGATGGACATTAACCGTGCGGAAGGTTATACCGGAGGCACGACCTATCGTGTCATGCTTTACGTATCTTTTTTAGACCGCTATTTCACAAGATCTGCGGAAGGACTGTATGTATATACGGACTTTAAGGCTCATGTTCCGAGCGACATAAGCTGGAGTGGGGATGGCAGCAAGAAAAATCCGTGGCTGCTCACCAAAACCGAAGATATTGTGCAGTTACGCGATTATGTAAATGACGGATATGACTTCTTCGGTACATTCTTAAAGTTTGATAATGATATTTCATTACCGAATAATTGGGTACCGATTGGAAAAAGAATCGATGAAAATGAAGCCAGTATAAAAAAAGGCGCGAATCTTTATGCTTTCTCAGGAACAATAGATGGCAATAATCATCTGCTGACTGTTCCGGAGGGTGAAAAACCATTGCTTGGTTATGTGCAAGGCGCAGAGGTAAAGAATTTAAATATCCTCGGAAAACGAATTGAAGGCTACGGGTTGGTCGATAATTTTGCAGGCGTAGGCCTTGTCGGAGATGCGATCATCATTGATAATGTAACCTTAAAAGAGGGAACACAGACGCTGAAGTCAGGACTTATCGGCGGTGAAATTACCGAAAACCCTTTCGCAGCAGCAAGTGCAGGTTTTCAGGCGACTATCCGGAACTGCACCGTCGAAAAAGGCGTTGTCATCGGATACAGCGGCGAAATGAGCAAGATCGGTTCTTTTGCAGGAGCGCTCCAAGGTACCATTGAGAACTGCACAAGCTATGCGACTGTCAAAGGTAAAAATATGGTCGGCGGTATCATCGGTACCAGAGATAACGCAATGGGAACTTGCCGCGTTGAAAATTGTCAATTCTACGGCAACGTAACCGGAGAAAAGTATGTCGGCGGGATTGTCGGCAGCGGTTATTGGAACGGTACTGCGCCGAACGGAATCAAAATCAGCATCAGCAACTGTAAGAATGCAGGTACTGTAGAGGGAGTGAACCATGTTGGCGGCATTCTCGGCGGCGACGCGGGCGTTACGCAGGCATGGAATTTGTATTCTTTCATAGGCAATGTATCAAGCGGCAAGGTTAGCGGCGAGAGCAATGTCGGCGCGATCATCGGATATTACAAAGGCTTGAATAAATGGGACAATGTGGCCTACAATTTCTATACCAAGGAATGCGAGGCTGCAAAAGGCATCGGGCTGATCGAATACATCGATACCAATTATGAAAATCCGACTGTAAGTGAGGGTACGACCTATTTCAACACGCAGGACAGTGTAGCGGGCTGCCCGGAAGGATGGACGAGAGTCGGCTGTAACCGGACCGATGACCCATTGGGCAAAGACGCAGAGACTTTAACCAAACGGATTGAGGATGCTTCCGTCAATATTTGCTATAAGATTGAAGTTGAAGGCAGCTTCAAGGATACATACTATATCGGCGAGAAACTTGACTTGACTGGTGCAGACATCAAGGCAAAATGGACCAATGGCGATGTCACCATATTATCTCAGGACGATTTGACGATCACAGGCTATGACAAGTCAAAAAGAGCGGTACAGACCGTTACCCTTTCCTATCAAGGCGTCTCTACCACGATTGAAGTGGTCGTTTTGGAACGAGTACAGCCTGGCGACAACGGGATTATTGTTACTTTTACACTTTTAGGCGACAGCCTGCACGATGCGGACGCGGAAGGTGCAACCAAGCACACATTGTCCGCAGGAAATCTGCAGCCGTGGCTGACGGTCACAAAGACTGTAAAGAAGAATTCGACTGTTTGGGATCTAATGCAGGAAATTGAAAGCAACACGCAGAATCCTGTCATTAAATTCAATGCGGAAGGGACACAATATGGAACTTATGTATATTCTGTAACATATAACGGCACTGAGATTGGCGAATTTGATAACGGTAAAAAATCCGGATGGATGTACACTGTAAATGGTACACATCCAGAAATCACAGTAGGCGCATATTTCTTGAGCAACGGTGATAAGATTATTTTCCATTATACGGATGACTATGACAAGGAAGAAGGTTCCGAAAAATGGAACACTCCGGGCGGCGCAGAGGAGGAAGTCAAGGATGTCACAACTGACACCAAGGCTGGCACAACAACTGCTCCAACCGAAGTCAAGGTAACCGAAAAGACAAACGCTGACGGCACTAAGACGAAGGTTGCGGATGTTAAGGTTTCTGCTGAGAATCAGAAAGAAATTTTGAAACAGGCAAAGGCAGGCAAGTCAAACGAAATCATCTTGGTTGTTTCCAGCAAATCCGTTGGCGATGCGACGAAAGCAGATGTAACGCTTGATAAGAGCTTCATCGACTCCATCGTCAAGGATACGAATGCGAAACTGACAATCAAGACTCCGTTCGGTGATAAGACTTACACGCAGGAAGAGTTGAAAGCGATGTCCGAAGCAGCAACCGGATCTACCGTAACCGTTGCAATCGAAAAGGCAGCGGAAGAACAGACAGACGATGCTGCAGCGAAGATGGAAAAAGCAAAATCCATCGTTAAGGATATGAAGCTTGTAGCACGCTCCAGCAAGACAGCGAAGAAGAATATCAAGGCAGTTCTCAAGAATGATGCAAAGACAAAAGCATCCGTTCAGGAACTGAAAGAGCTTGGCTTCACCGTGAAGTATCGCTTCTATCGCTCCACGAAGAAAGCAGCATCGTATAAGTCCACAGTGACGAAGAAGGTTGCTTCTTACACGAACACAAGCGGCAAGAAGGGAACGAAATACTTCTATAAAGTTCAGGTAAGAGTTTACGATGAAAACGGTAAACTCATTGCAAAGACAGCACTCAAGCAGTGCAAATATGCAACCAGAACATGGTCAAAGGCAAAATAGAGACTATCTCTTTTTTGAAATAACTTGTATGTAAAAACGCAAAGACTCATCGGGAAAACTCCCCGGTGGGTTTTCGCGTATCTAAAAGGAGTAAACGTATATGAACAAAACAAAGAAAAAATACCTCAGCCTGCTGCTGAGCTTTGCGGTCGGATTCACGATGATCTTCGGCTCTGCAGGTTTTGCACAGGCAGCGTCTTATGATAACCAAAGCCATCTTTGAAAAGTGCGGAGACTATATCTATACCACAGTCAAAGAGCCGACCGTCGGCACATTGGGCGGAGAGTGGGTCATGTACGGACTAAGCCATGCAGGCTATGCCATGAGCGACAGCTACCGGGATACCTACCTTGCCAATGTTGAAAAAGAACTGAAAGAAAAAGACGGCATTCTTCATGCCAAAGCCTTTACGCAGTATTCCCGCGTGATCATCGGCGTGACCTCAGCCGGAGCCGATGCAACGAATATCGCAGGATATAACATCGTTGAGCCGCTTGCGGATTTTGTTAATGTGAAGTGGCTGGGGATGAACAGCGTAATGTGGGCGCTGATTGCCCTTGACAGCGGAAACTACGAAATGCCAAGGCTGACAGAAAGCTATCGCTACGGCACGCTGACCCCGAAGGAAACCGACAGGCAGAATTCCCGCCAGAGAATGGTGGATTACCTGCTCGCAAACCAGTACGATGACGGTGGCTGGAACATCCTGACCAAAGCCGAAGAAAAGAGCGGCTACAATGCTGTCTCCAGCGTGGATATGACCGCAATGGGCATGATCGCCCTTGCACCTTACAGCAAGCAGGCGAAGGTAAAGAAAGCCCTCGACCGTGCGATTTCCTACTTGTCTGAGCAGCACAATGAAACCGGAGGCTTTACATTCTGGGGCACCGATAACTCCGAAAGCTGCGCACAGGCTATCTGTGGACTGCTTGCCTGCGGGGTGAACCCGAATACGGACAAGCGTTTCGTGAAGAACGGCAAGAGTATTGTGGATGCTCTTTTGACCTTCCACGATGAAAAGACCGGAGGCTTCCGCCATGTGAACAAGGCAAGCGGCGGCTTCCAACCTGTGGTCGACCAGATGGCAACCGAGCAGGCGTACTACGCGCTGGCATTCTTCTATCAGGATGTTCCCGCCAAGACGACATTGAGCAAGACAGCTAAGAGTGGAAGCGGCAAGCTGAAAGTCACTTGGAAGAAAGCAGGCATCAATACCGACTATGTGACGAAACGAAGCGGCAAGACGGCTGCGGTCAGCGGCTATCAGATCGTCTATGCGACCGATAAGAAGTTTACCAAGAATGTGGTCAAAACTACCGTCAGCGGCAAGAGCCTGTCAAAGACTATAACCGGACTCAAAAAAGGCAAGACCTATTATGTGAAAGTCCGCGCGTATAAGACCGTAAACGGAAAGAAAATCTACGGACAGTACAGCAGCGTAAAGACACAGAAGGTATAAGGCGGGCAAACATTTTGGATAAGAAAGTTTTGCAAGCATTATGATGCTTGCGATTTTTGGAATGAACGAGGCGTGCCGTCGGCACGCCTCTGCTCTCTTGCGAACATCTTAGATTTTAAACCTGTCAATGGAAATGTCGGCGAATTCGATTTCAGTTTCTTCAAGGAACATCAGCATATAGATCGGCAGATAGATTATCTTGCCATTTCGCTCGACATTGGAATTGGAAAAGACTACGGCTTCGTTAAGATTGTAATTTTCGTTTTGCATTACCTGCGCCAAAGCAGAATGCTTTTTATAATCCTTGCCGCTTTTCACCTCAATCGGCAAAACCTCACCGTCATGCTCAATGACAAAATCAAGCTCACCGAGTTTTTTATTATTGTAATAATAGCAGTTATATCCGTGGGCAGTCAATTCCTGCGCCGCAATATTTTCGTACACGGCACCCTTATTGATGTCCTTTTCCTGATTTACGATTTTCAGTTTAAGCACTTTGCCGTAAAGCGTGGTAAGCATTCCGACATCGGACAGAAAGAGCTTGAACAGCGTACTTTTCTGATTAAGCAAAAGCGGAATCTTCGGCTCGGTTACGTTAAAAACAGGAAGGGCGACGCCCGCTTTCCACAGCCATGTGAAACTGTCGTTCATTTTCTCAAAGCGTAAATTTTTTTCAATGTCTGCAATTTTAAAGTGCTTATTTTGCTCGTTTAATTCCGCAGGAATCAATTCGTAAATGCTCGTTAAAAGAAGCTTCTTGTTTTCGGTTTCGTACTGTGTAAAATCCAGCTTATACTGCTGCAGAATTGCTTCGTGCTCGTCCATGACCGCGTCAATGTTTTCCGTCTGGCGGTATTTTTCAACCGCAGCAGGCATTCCTCCGATAATCAGATACAGATGAAAAAGCTGCAGCATTTTTTTATGAATTATTTCGTCGACGGCTTCTTTATTCCGATACGCTTTTTTCAAGGCTTCAAAGGCAGCATCGCTTATCTCGAAAAGCTGAAGAAACTCCTCAAAGTCAAGCGGATACATTT
>FR882020.1:0-6595 GCA_000435615.1 Firmicutes bacterium CAG:238
GATTATGTTGTTACCGACAGATATTCGTCAAAGAAAGAAAAGAGGTGTAAGAATGTCTAATAGCAGTGTAAAGAAGCTGAGTTATAATGTACCTCTTTGGCATAAGCCTAATTTGTCGATTGAAGAAGCATCCATATATTCCAATATTGGAACAGGAAAACTTTATGAAATGACGGAAAAGCAAGATTGCCCGTTTGTACTTTGGATAGGAAGCCGCCGAATGATAAAGCGAAAAATTTTTGAGGAATATATTGCAAATCAGTATTCTATTTAATGAAAAAGTCAAATCTGCGATGAGCAAATTCGCATCGTTGGCTCAGCGTAGATTTTTAAGTATGCTGTAACCACGCAAAGGAGGTTACAGCATATGAACAACGAAAAAGATGAAACAATCTATAATGTCCCACTTTGGGAGAAAGTAATGCTTACAATTGATGAAGCCGCAGCTTATACAGGTGTTGGAAGCAGAAAAATCAGACAGCTTACCGATAATGAAAGATGTCCGTTCGTTTTATGGAATGGCTCAAAGCGACTTATCAAGAGAGAAGAATTTGTTGAATTTATAAAAAAGCAGTATTCGATATGAGGAGGTATTATTGTGAGTAATCCAGTAAAAAAAGAAAGATTAGAAGTACCGATATGGCATAAGCCGTATCTGACCATTGATGAAGCTACTGCCTATACCGGCATTGGCAGAGAAAAACTTCGTGAAATGACAAGGTTTGCTGACTGTCCATTTGTGTTATGGGTGGGAAAACGCCGAATGATAAAAAGAGAATTGTTTGATGAGTACATTGAAAAAATGTATGAGATTTAGGAGGTGGAACGATGAATGTGGATTTTGCAGATGAAGAAATGATTGTTTATCGGGAAAGCCTTATAGAAAAGAAAAAAGAGCAGCCATTTTGGAAAAAGAAATGTTTGTCGGTAAATGAAACAGCCGCTTATACAGGTATCGGAAGGGGAAAAATACGAGAGTTGATGAAAAGGAAAGACTGCAATTTTATGACGACAGACGGTTATCAGGTGTATGTCATCATCGACAAATTTGTGGAATTTTTAAATAGCAGGAATGAAATATAGGAGGAACAGCCGTGGCAAGACCAAAACGAAAAGATAAAACAAGGACAGTTCTTCGCACGGGAGAACTTCAAAGAAGTGATGGAAGTTATCAGTACAGTTGGACTGATGAAAACCATAAAAGAAGATATGTCTATTCAAAAACGCTTGAAGCACTCAGGATTAAAGAGGAAGCGATTGAGAAAGACAAAAGTGATGGCATAAAAGCGGAAGCACGATATGTTACGCTCGATGATTTATATGAGTTGTGGAAAGACCTGAAGAGAGGATTGAAAAACAACACTTTTGAGAATTACAAATATATTTATGAAACCTTTGTACGTCGGCAAATCGGTTCCAAGAGAGTTTCAACATTTTTGAAATCAGATATTAAGAGATTTTATAATTATCTGGTTGATGAGCGAGGATTGAAGCCAGCAACGGTTGATGGTGTCCACAACATTCTTCATCAGATATTTGATATGGCGGTTGATGATAACTATATCAGAAACAATCCGACAAATAATGTTTTAAGGGAATTGAAAAAAGCTCATTGCTTCAAGACAGAGAAACGCAGGGGACTTACTCGACCTGAGCAGGAATTGTTTATGGATTATCTGAAGAACTCTAATACAGCAGTGTATTGGTATCCGGTGTTTGCAGTAATGCTTGGAACGGGGTTAAGAGTTGGAGAAGTTACTGGACTCAGATGGTGTGATATTGATTTGGAAGATGGGATTATAGATGTTAATCACACGTTGGTTTATTATGACCACAGAACTTCTGAAGGAAAAAAGGGCTGCTATTTCAATGTGAATACTCCAAAGACAGAAGCAGGAAATAGACAAGTTCCGATGCTCGATTTTGTTAAAGAAGCATTTGTTATGGAAAAAGAAAGACAAGAACTGCTAGGGGTTCACTGCGAAGCGACCATAGATGGATATACAGATTTTATATTTCTCAATCGCTTCGGACAGCCACAACATCAATCGACTTTGAATAAGGCAATCCGACGCATAATCCGTGATTGCAACGATGAGCAGTTTTTGAAAACAGAAAACCCAGAAGTGCTTTTACCACATTTTAGTTGTCATTCGCTCAGACATACATTTACAACAAGAATGTGTGAAGCAGGTGTAAATATAAAAGTTATTCAGGATACACTCGGACATAAGGATATAACAACAACCTTAAATATCTATACTGATGTAACAAAGGAACTAAAAAGAACCGAGTTTGATGGACTGGATAAATACTTTAATAATTCAATAGCGTAGGAAAAAGTGGCGTACTTTAAAATGAAAATTGGTACGCTGCTTTTTTGGTCTGATTGACTTATTCAATAATAAAGATTATAATTTAGTAAGCAATCCGATTGAAGAACCCATTCTCTCAATCGGGATTTACATCAAATACATCAAATAATACAACTGCTTATGCGGAAAGTAATCAATTTTAAAGGTAAACAAGGCTTTTTATCTGGTTGAAAAAAGTAAAGTAGGGAGTTGCTCAGGAATATGAGTGGCTTCGGAATTGCGTCGGAGAAAGTCCCGACAATGAAGCCAATCGGATCGGAGAAGAAGGACGATGCAGAATCGAAGAGAGTCAGAGTTCTTGATAAAACAAAGATCGAAGTAGAGCCTCTGTTTGAAGAATATGTAGATTTTGATTCGTTTGCGGCCTGCGACTTCAGAGCTGTAAAAATCAAAGAATGCACGGCAGTTGCAAAGAGCAAGAAGCTTCTGAAGTTCGTTCTTAACGACGGAAGCGGCACCGACAGAATCATTCTTTCGGGTATTCACGAATATTATGAACCGGAAGAACTGGTTGGAAAGACCGCAGTTGCGATTACAAATCTTCCGCCGAGAAAGATGATGGGCGAAGAAAGCAACGGCATGCTTCTGTCCTGTGTCAACAAATACGACGGCGAAGAAATGCTGAACTTCATCCTTTTGGATGATCAGATTCCGGCAGGCGCAAAAGTGTACTAAAAAATTCGGAACTTGGGCATGATGCTTAAGTTACTTTTTGCCTCTTTTTACTTGAAAATCAGAGCTATAAAGTATATAATGATGAATAACAAAGCCTTTATGGGCGGAAATTTTCAATGATACGGAGCGGATTTTATGGAAATTAAGAGAGATTCTTATCTTCAGCAGTTGATTTCATACCGTTTTGACGGTTTGGTAAAAGTCATTACAGGCATTAGAAGATGCGGGAAATCATACCTCCTAAAAAAGATATACAGAGATTATTTGCTTCAAAACGGTGTAAAGGAGGGACAGATTATTACGGTTGAGCTTGACCTTGCAAAAGACATTAAATACCGGAATCCGCTTACACTTTCGTCGTATGTCAGAGAGAAAGTGGAGGGAAGCAAGGAAGAATATTATCTTTTTGTTGATGAGATACAAATGTCCGATGAGGTAAAAAACCCATTCAACGCAGACGGCAGAAAGATTACCTTTTATGACGCCTTGAATGATTTGAGAAGTTTATCCAACTTAGACGTTTATGTGACCGGAAGCAATTCCAGAATGCTTTCGAGTGATATTCTTACTGAGTTCAGGGGGCGGAGTGATGAAATCAGGGTGCATCCGCTTAGCTTTGCTGAGTATTATTCCGCCGTGGGCGGTGATAAAAACGAGGCGTTTGATGAGTATGCTTTTTATGGTGGCATGCCGCTTATTTTATCAAGACCAAACGATGCGGCAAAAATGAATTATCTCAAGTCGCTTTTTTCAGAGGTGTATATTAAAGATATTGTTGAGCGTAAGAAAATAGAAAGGCAGGATGTGTTGGAGCAGATTTTAGACTTGCTTTGTTCATCCATTGGGTCATTAACCAATCCTTCTAAAATCGCCAATACTTTGAACTCCAAGCAGGGCTGCGCGGTATCAGGCGATACGATTCGTGCATATATCGGGCATTTGGAAGATGCATTCCTTTTTTCTGAAAGCAAGCGTTATGATTTAAAGGGGAAATCCTATTTTGATTCTCCGAATAAATATTATAGTGAGGATATAGGGCTTAGAAATGCGCGAATCGGCTTCCGCCAACAGGAAATGACACACATAATGGAGAACATCATATATAATGAGCTTGCTATCCGGCAGCTTTCGGTTGATGTGGGAGTTGTTTATGCGAGAACGCTCAATGATAACGGCAGTTCGGTCCGCGTGCCGAGAGAAATTGATTTCGTGGTAAATTCGGGGGGAAAGAGAACTTATATACAATCGGCATATGCCATGCCTACGGAAGAAAAGGCAGAAACAGAAATCAGACCATTTACTCTTATCGGCGATTCCTTTCCTAAAATTGTAGTGCGGCGGGATATTGGCAAGCGCTGGTATGATGATAATGGTATTTTGCATATAAATTTAATTGATTTTCTTTTGGATAAGGAGCTTATTTGAGGATGCAGCTTTAAGATAAGGAGGAATTATATGGAGCAATTGAGAGCAAAAAAAGGGTTTATCTGTGATATGGACGGTGTAATCTACCGCGGCGGCAATTTATTGCCGGGAGTCAGGGAATTCGTAGACTGGCTTAACAGAGAAGCGAAGAAATTCTTGTTTCTGACCAACAACAGCGGACAGACACCGCTCGAGCTGAAACTGAAACTGCAGAATATGGGAATGGACATTGACGAAAGTCATTTCTATACAAGTGCGATGGCAACCGCAAAGTTTGTGAGCGAGCAGACACATCACTGCAATGCCTATGTAATCGGAGAACCGGGATTGGTCGGAGCACTTTATCAGTGTGGAGTTGCCATTACGGACAAGGATCCCGATTATGTAATCGTCGGCGAGAGCCAAAGCTATAATTATGAGACGATTTGCAAGGCTGTGTCCCTGGTCCGCGGCGGAGCGAAGCTGATTGGAACCAATTTTGATATGACAGGACCTTCGACCAGAGGAATTATTCCGGCATGCAGGGCACTCATCTCGCCGATTGAGATGGCGACCGGAAAGCAGGCATATTTCGTGGGAAAACCGAATCCTCTTATGATGAGAACCGGACTGAAGATGCTGGGCGTGCATTCTGAGGAAGCTGCAATGATCGGTGACCGTATGGATACAGATATCATAGGCGGAGTTGAAAGCGGACTGGATCCGATTCTTGTTTTGTCGGGAGTGACGAGCAGAGAAGAAGTCGACCTCTTCCCGTACAGACCGCGTCTGATTCTAAACGGAGTCGGAGATATTCCGGAATAAAGGGGGAAGACATGAAAGCAACGGTAATTGTAGACAACAAGAAAAGTGAAGACCTCAAAGGCGAGTGGGGACTTTGCATATACATAGAATACAACGGGCAGAATATTTTGCTCGACGCGGGAGCATCGGATTTGTTTGCCGAAAACGCTGCGAGACTCGGAATGGATCTTAAAGCCGTGGACGCGGCAGTCCTTTCGCATGCGCACTATGACCACGCAAACGGAATGGAGAAATTTTTCCTCACAAATGATGAAGCAAAGTTTTATGTGCGGGAAACCTGCGATGAAAACTGCTATACAAAGTGGTGGTTTTTCAGCAAATACATAGGGATACCGAAGAAAATACTCGAGGAATATCCGGACCGATTTGTTTTTGCAAAAGATGACACGAAAATTGCGGACGGAGTCTACCTCATCCCGCATAAGACACCGAACCTCGAAAAAATCGGAAGACGGGAGCACATGTACCAACGCAGAGCTGACGGATGGCATCCGGACAATTTTTCGCATGAACAGAGTCTGGTGTTTGAGACCGACAAGGGTCTTGTGATTTTTAACAGCTGTTCCCACGGTGGTGCGGCTAATATCATAAACGAGGTTGCACGGACTTTTCCGGACAAAGAGGTTCATGCGATAATCGGAGGATTTCACCTCTACAACAAATCGGCGGCAGAAGTTCGCGAATTCGCCAAGCGGGTCAAAGAAACCGGCATACAATATGTGTGTACCGGCCACTGCACCGGAGATAAAGCCTATGCGATTCTCAAAGAGGAACTTGGCGACAAGCTCCATCAGCTTCGCTGCGGCCTTGTGATGGAATTTTAAAAATGAAAAGGGGATACAGCAAATGAAAATGAAGAGAAAATTAGTCTTAGTCTTGGCTTTGTCCTTAGTGATATCGATGATTCCGGCGACTGTATCCGCTGCACTCAAGAGTGCCGGCTCTCCGACGGAAGTTCAGACCTTGGTATCCGGTGAAGGCTGCGGAGTATAATATCTCTGTGCGCTAGAAAGGCCGCAATGCGAGTGACTGGGCAGGACGTGCTATCCCGACGGATATGGGCGAGTATAATAAGTTTTCTTTTGAACTGCAGAACTTGACGAAGCTGAACGGCGCGATGAGCGGCGATTATGTTTTGCTGATTACGAAGCAGTTAGGCTCTAAACCGGGACCGGCTATCTATAAAAACTGTGCATTCCGTGTAACCAACGGACACTTCTCGATTTTGCAGTACGACAAGATTATTCAGGAAAACGCGCGCATCGATAAGAATGCAAATGCGAAGAAAAAAGCTTCCGCATTTAAGAAGACCAATC
>FR882020.1:6687-9269 GCA_000435615.1 Firmicutes bacterium CAG:238
GCAAAAAGGTAAAATACTTCAAGACGGTTTCCAATCAGGTTGTAAAGGGTGCAACGACAGATTACGAAAAGCTTTTGAAGATTTATGAATATATTGCAGAAAACTTCTACTATGACGATGTTGCTTTTAGAACGAGTTCGAAGCAGTATGTTGATCCTTATAAGAACCTCTACAACATGAGAAACAAGAAAAAGAGTGCAAACAGTGAAGACGGAAAGGTCTCTACAACCTGTGTCGGCTATTCGGCAGCAGTCTGCGCGCTTGCCAGAGCGCAGGGCATTCCGACCAGAATCGTAAACGGACACCACATCAGTCTTAACGGAACAGAGTACAACAACTGGTCGACAGAAGAGAACATCACCAAGCTCGACCACTGGTGGAACGAATGTTATGTTGACGGACGCTGGATTACAGTCGATGCAGCACCGGGCAACAGCAACAAATGGGATAGCAACACCAATACTTGGACTTATACAGGCCTGACAAACTACATCTACTTCGACCCGACACCGGAGCAGCTTGCAACATCGCATATGCTGCTTGCAGTTAAAGGAATATGAACATAAATACGGATATTACAATCAATCAAATAATTGAAAGTTCCATTTATTTCACCGCAACAGTCTCGACTTTCTGGATTTTGTTTCGCCAATGGCTTCGTTTTTCCGTTAAGAAAACCTTAGGTCTGGCAGCGGTATTTGTATTCATTGACGATGTATCGGCTCTGCTGACTCCTTTTGGAAGCGGATGGATTCTTTCAATCATATTTCTGGTGGATGCAGCAGCGGAGATACAACTGGTAAAGTGGGGATATCGGCGGAAGGCGTGCATTTTGTACGAAATTCAGTGTCTGCTTTTTAATATACTTGGCATCGCGATTATTGCAGCCCTTACGGCACTTTACGGCATGCTTATGGGAAGAGATAGTCAGACATGGTTTTTAGATGAAACCGCCACGCAAGCGGACTACATCATAAAATATATTGGAATGATAATCGGCTATGTGGTATCTTTCTGGATTACAAAAAAATGCATTCTCCTTCTGGAATACCTTACAGAAAAAGAAGTATGGATTTTTTCAGTTGGTCTGGTTGGGCTGCACTTGCTGTTCACTTTCGTGACACGGACCTTTATGGAGGATTCGAGTCAATATATGGCCGGATTTTTTGTGACACTGTACGGCATTTACAATGTAGGAATGGCACTGCTTGGCGTATTGACTTTGATGCTTCCGCTTCTTCGCTTGCGGCGTGAGAACCGGGAATTGCGAAATCAGATGGAAGAGCAGTACGAGTACTATCGTAAGGTATTGGAAACACAGCAACAGCTTCGAGAGAGTCGCCACGATTTAAAGAACAGATTGGTTGTCAAAGCGATGGCTTCAGACAGAGAACAATAAATTATATAAGAATCAGACAATCCCCCTCCATAGACTGTGCGGTATAACGGCACTCCTCGGAGGGGGATTTAGCTATCGGTTTCGTTCCTTGAAAGGTTCGTTTGATATATATGGTTCCTTTTGATTTGTCAGTCCAAGCAGATAGTCTGTTGAAACATGGTAAAATTTTGCGAGCTTAATTAATATGTCGGTCGGAATATCTAAATCCCCTCGTTCGTAGTTACTGTAAACGCGCTGGGAACAATGCAGAATTTCACCCATTTCTCGCTGTGTTAAGTCGCTGTCCTCCCGCAAATCTCTGATTCTTCTGTACATGTTGAATTTGTTTCCTCCAAAAAACTGACAATTCTAATATTCACCAAAGAAAATTTTTTATTACAAAAAAATTTATCATGTCAAAGTGAACAACTGGTAAGTTAGCGGAGTATCCACTAAAAAAGTATGGACAAATGAGAGTTAGAATTGACTTTTAGCGAGATATTCGCTAGAATTATGATAAGCTTGTGTGTTTGTAGTAGAAAGTGCAGCATGAACAGAAAGTGCGCTGAGAAGGAGATAAGAGAATGGATTTTGGACTTAATGGAATAACAGCTTTTTTGTTAGGAATTTCAACACAGCTTATTTTGGTCTATGCTTTATTTCGGCAGTGGTTTCGCTTTTCAGCCCAAACTACGCTTCTTGTGGTCGCAGCACTGAAAACAATGGAGCTGTGCGCAAATGAAATCGTGACGGACGAAACGCGGTGGATATTGGCAATTCTTGCGACGCTTCAGACGCCTTTGCTGATCCCACTGATGAAAAAAGGCATGCGCAGACTGATGCTGATTATATATATGATTTATGCGTTCATATATAATGCCTTCGGAGGGATTGTCATTTCTGCTATGACTACCGTTTACGGTATTCTCGCAGGCAAAAGCAATCAGACTTGGTTTATAGGGGCAACAATGACGCAGGCGGATTTCGTGCTGAAATGGACGGGCGCAATACTCTGCTATGCGGCAGCGATTTTGATTTGCCGTAAATGTATCCTGCTGCTTGAATATCTGAGCGAACGGGAAAAATGGGTTTTTTCACTGGGGTTCATCATTACGGATGTTGCAGGAATGATGGTTACTCGAATTTTTGCAACAAGTTCAGAGGCTATGCTGGGCGGTTTTTTGGTTGCCGTATACGCAATCTA
>FR882021.1:0-11203 GCA_000435615.1 Firmicutes bacterium CAG:238
GATATCTACTACAAAGGTATCGGGATTTTGGAAATGTCCAAAGTATTTGATAGCAGGCAAAAATGAAAGAAACGGCATAGCCAAAGCTATACCGTTTCTCTCTCGCCTTAGAATGTTTTCTTAACTGGACACCCCTAATGTGGAGTCCGGTTTTATTTTAATTTTTTTGTTGCCAGCGCATTCAATTGTATTGCCTTGAGAACTGTTTTTCAAAATGCTCAGGAGCTTCTTAACGAAAAATGTTTTGCCGCTTCCACCGTCGCCAATGATAACAAGGCTTGAAGAAAGGGGTAATTCCTCAATTAAAGTGCGTGGCTCCTTTTTGTCATTGGTAAGTCCCTGAAAGAGTGCAGGACAAAAAGAGAAATCACCAAAAACTATGTTCCCATTTTCTGCAGGTAAAAGCTGCTCAGCGCCCTCCCATACAGGGGTCACGGAATCATGGTAGTTCCAAAGCATCTTGAAAAGTTTCTGTGAATCGCCTTCTCCGGTCTTTCCTTTTGATACCTGCAAAAACAAAAGACAAGCCAGCATTTTGCATACGGCAGTTTCGGAGATGTCCTTTTTGGCAGGCGATTGCGCAGCCTGAATACCGACAGCTTCACTGATGAAGAGATTTACCGGCTTTTCGGGAAGGAGAGGGAAAGTGGATTCTTTAGAAAATTCGTTCGTAAACTTTTCAATCACAAAATTAAAGAAAGCTTCTTTCTGCTCTTCCAACACAGCTTTAAGAACGCCTTTTTTTTCTCTCATCTGAGAAGCGCTTTGCTCTAGAAAGGTCAAAAAATCAGGCGTATTTAACTTGGAAAAGTAACTTTCCATATTACTATAGATCACATCAAATCCAACCGGAGGGTTTTTTGAATCTAGAGGATTCAGAGCGTTCCTAATATGGTTGCGGTCGGAAAAAAGACTGTTCGTAAAATCTTTTTGGAAAAAAAGATCGAGCAATGATGGTGCATTAAGAGTGTATGACAAATCAAGGAAACCTTTCTCAAGAGTTTTCGTATCATCTTTATAGAAAACAATACTTTGCATAAGGCTTTGAGAACCTTGAGGTGTGCGATCATTCTTCTCCTTGGCTGAAGTGAGAACACTTTCTGCGAAATGTTCATTTACTTTAACCAAGTTAAAAATAAATTCTGCGAATGGTGTGAATTGCTGTGCCATATCGAAATCTCCTTCCATTATTGAATATCTTTATTTTACCATAAAAACAGACGAAAATTGACAAATTCCTGCAATTTTTGCAAAAAAACAGGTATTCCGAAAAAAACTCCCTTTCTGTTCGTTAAAGGAGTAGAAGAAAATTTTATGCATGTAAAAAGGAGGTTCGTATGACGAATAAAATTCGTGAAATGATTGAAAAACTGGAAGCAGATGAAAACCGAGCGGAGGGATCGGAAAAATTGATTCAGATGTTGAAGGAAAAGGAATTTGAGCTTGGTGAGAATATTCCTGAAGAAGTTGCCACAGAAGTAATCAAGAAATGTATGTTGGCACATTTAGCGGAAAAGAGCGGCAATCCACCGGAAGAAAAGGAACTGAGCGAAGAAGAAATCATGCACAGGGATCATGTGATTGCTGCAGTCAAAGAACATTTCGATGAGAAGGGGATGCTGTATTCTACACTTAATGTTCCGGAGGGAAACGAGTGCTTTGAATTGGGAGTCAGATTCCGAGGGGGAAATTTTAGAGCCAGAGTTTTAATTGAAGCAAAACGGAAAGTATGCCGGATTGATGTCATTTATCCGGTCACCGCGGAGCCGGAATATAGCTATGCACTATGCAAAAAAATTGCAGAAAAGAATTATCCAAGAAGATTTGGCGCTTTACAGTATGATGCACGGGATGGAGAAATTTCTTATCGATATAGTTTTCCGACACATCCGCAGTTCAGTAAAAACGATTTTGAAGATATATTTCCGCTTATTGTGGCTTCTGCAGCAGAAAGTTATGAGACAATCACAAAATACTGTGTTGGAATGTTTAAACCTTCGGAGAGACACGAAATTATAAATGAGGCCGAAAAAATGATTGAAGCCATAAAAGAATACGAAGGTTAAAACGCGAAAATACGCCGCGAAATTCATATCGGGGCATATTTCTTACAGAATATATGGCAGGCGTCGACGGCCGCCTTAATTTCCTGCAGATAGGCGGCAGCGCTTGGATCCCGGCGAGAAGCATCATCTAAGGAAGAATGAATGCTTCCAACTAAATAAAGATTTAATTCATTTTCAATTGCAAAGGGTGCTAAAATCAATGTCTGAAACGGAACATAAATACTTGTTGTAATTGCTGCGAGCGTGGAGCCGGAAGCTACTTGAAAGGTATTCTGAAAATGCTTCAGAGTATCAAGCGTGTTTGCTCTGCGTACTGTAGGAACGGAGCTGGGTGCCGAAAGTGAGAAGACTCTCGGAGTTTCGGTTTTATATGAACGAAGACAGTGAGACGCATTTTGCCTTTCGGTATCGCTTTCACCAAGTCCGGCTTCAGCTTGTTCGTTATAGTCGATGCAGCCGAAAACAACTTCCAAAGCTTCATTGATTGCGTCAAATTCCGTGCTAATTTCAGACATCGGGCGCTTAGCATATTTTTCAATGAACGGGAATTCGATTTTCGAAAGAGGGCGCTTAGCAGAAAGTGCACATACGGACGCTTCCGGATGTATACGCGAAAGCTCATGTGCGCATTCGGTCCTCGTAAAGTTGGACAATCTGGCACCTCCGAGCGGAAGAATATAATCAATTTTTTCCGTGGAAAATCTATCGAGGCTTGTCTCTGTGTTCATACCGAGGCTGCAGACAACCCTCTTTATCGCAGAAGTATGGCTGGCGTCATCAAGAGTGTCTTGTATATCCCAGCGTTCGCTGCCTTTTCGAAAATCCCAGTTTTCGTCCACGAAAGAAACAACTTCACTCAAGTAGGTGAAAAAGCTCTGATCATCGTCCGAAACGGACAAACGTGAGGAAGACCCAAAGCCAAATATATCCAGAAGTGCAATTAAATCGTCAGAAAGAATCCACATTTTAATTGTCTGCAAAGTTTGAGTGATTCGTACATCCTTTTCAAGATCTGCGCTCGGAAGCGTAAAAGAATAATCTGGTTTCAATGCGGCAAATTTCCTTTCAAAAGTATTTTATGTAAATATATTAACACAGAACAGTGGTGTTGCAAAGCAGAAACAAAAAAGAGAGGAGTGATGCAGTATGGTAAATGCAAAAAAGAAATTCAAATCTAACTTTTTTGAACTCGACTTATTGAAAATTAAGGATACAGAGGAAGAAAAGATTTACAGCATTTTAACAGAAAGTGTCGAAAAATATGACGAATACGATGATGAAGCGAAAGAATTCCTGTTGGAAATAATCAAAGGAGCAATTATGATTTTCCGACGGGACTGCAATCCACTTGACTCCATACTTATGCTTGAAAGTCATTTTGAGAC
Source organism: Firmicutes bacterium CAG:238 (assembly GCA_000435615.1). Lineage (GTDB taxonomy): Bacteria > Bacillota > Clostridia > Peptostreptococcales > Anaerovoracaceae > CAG-238. The sequence continues at coordinate 3,452 of FR882021.1, forward strand.
ATCTGCTAAAGCAAAAATTTTATATAATATTCCGGACAGACTCAGTGAATTTTTAGAAAAGCTTCTTACATATACTGAGATGATTGACGAGGAGTATCCGAGAATTTATGATCACATAATATGTAGTTGTGAGGGGGACTTTTGTATTATAAAGGAATATCTGAGAAAGGAGGCGAAAGAGTACGAAAAACTCGAGGTCACGCAGATTATTACCGAATATGCTGACAGCAAGGAACTGCTTGAAGCAAAGAAAAGGGCAAGTCAATTTATCGAATCAATGGATTCCGGTGACTGGATTGAAGTTAAAAGTTGTGGTCCTAAGATATTAGACGAAAAAAAGGGAAAATATGCCAGGTGGTTGGAGGAAAATTCGCCGCTTACGCTGGTAGAGCATTTAAATAAATACATCATAGGTCAGGAAGACGCAAAAGAAACTGCGGCAATGGCACTCTACTTTCATATCCTCTTCCTGGAAAACCCGCAGATGAAACTGAAAAAAGGAAATTATCTTTTTTTCGGTCCTTCAGGTTCAGGAAAGACAGAGATCTGGAGACGATTGAAAGAAGTATCACCAATTGATATTCTTTTTGTGGATGCGTCAAGAATTACTGCTCCCGGTTATCAGGGTGCAGAAATGGATGAGATTTTTTCCAGACTTGCCGGAGAAACGCAAAATATTGAAGAAAGCATCATCATGTTTGATGAGTTTGACAAATTATGCAGGGTGTCTGTCACCAGTCAGGGGAATATGTATAACGAAGAATGTCAAAGCGCTTTCTTGACCTTGATTGAGGGCGGCAGCATTAAAGGAAAAGGCGGCAGGAAAATCAATACGCAAAAGATTATGTTTATCTTTGCGGGAGCTTTTATCGGGATTGATGACAGCACTGAAACTGCAAAATGCGGCTTCATAACAACGGGTGGTACAGACCGCGGCTACCGGAAACCGTTAGAGAAAAGGCTTATCAGCTATGGGATTATACCGGAAATTATGGGCAGAATTACAGGGGTTTCAAGACTTCATAAGCTTACCCACGACGAGTATATTGCAATTTGCACCAAAGTAAACGACAATGCTTTGGTAGACATACAGAAAAAGTATGAGAAGGTTGGAATCCATGTTTCTGTTTCGGAAGATGCTATTGAGGCAATTGCGGACAAAGCGGCGGAAACCGAACTAGGGGCCAGAGAAATTTTCCGGATTTTCAATGATGTGTCAAGCAAACTTGTTTTTTGTGCGATGAGAGAGGCGCAGAAGGAAGTCGAGATTACGGCAGAGAGTATAGAAGAACACGAGAATATGCAGAAAGAAATGTAGAAGGTGTGTTATGGAATACGAACGAAATATAAGAACAAATATTTTTGCTGCGGATAATATGACATGGGGACAGTATGCCAAAGAGATGACAGTAAATCTGGTTGTTATTGGAATTGCATACTGGAAATTGTGTTTCCAAGCATTGAACGGATTAAGTGGAATTGCTTCCAAAGTGTTGTTTTTTCTTTTGATGATTTTTATTGTAGGTGTGGAGGCCAGCCTTGTCGATAAAAAAGGAAAAAACACAATGAACGCATGCATGGTGGCAATACTGGTTTTCGGCTTATACAATATGGCGGCGTATTTCAAGGTTTTTAAAAAGCTTTATATCTGCATGTTGGTTCTGTCACTTGTCTTATCAATTTTATATTTGTGTGCGCTCTTTGCAGAAAGGCGGAAAAAACGGAGCAGAAGGACGAAGAAAGAATGTTTATGGCAAGGCTTTATCGCGGTCAGAACTATTTTCGCAATCGGGCTGATAATTCCGGTTATTCAGCTATGTGTATCAGCTTTCTTAGGACATCAGTTGTATATTGCGGATCGAAACATTACGATTCTGCAGGAGGGTGAGAAGGATGTTCCGACTGCATGGATTCAGCTCTTTGATGAAGTAGACGTCATGTGGAAAGCGGAATGGCAACAGGTTCCGACTCAGAAAAAGTTAGATAAGCTTCAGACTGTGGCTGACTTTGAGCGTGTCAGGATAGGAATTCCTTTTGAAATCAAAATCGGCGCCAAGGCGCTGGAAGAAAATGTATTGGCAGCATATAATCCGAAAGACCGAAGCATCAGTATTGGTCTTGATACATTGGAAAATTACTCTGGACCAGAGGTATTGCACAGTTTAATGCACGAGATGGAGCATGCTACACAGGCTGCACAGGTGGAACTCTATTATGATACGGAAGAAAAATACAGAAGGCTTAATATCTTTTATAAAACAAGAAAATATGCCAATGAACTTGTAAATTATGAAGGCGGTGGCGGGGAAGCTTATGAAAATCAGCAAGTCGAACAGGACGCAGAACGCTCGGCAGAAGCCGCAATGAGTTTTTATGTTAGCATGCATAATGCATATAAATCCGGGCAATTGAGCAAACTTGCGGAAGAATGGGAGGAGCTGGAGAAATAATAGCAGCTTTTGATTGTAATATCTAAACAACAAAAAATGTCTTTACACAGAAAAACAAAAGTGCTACAATTAACTCGAGAGAAACCGAGTCGGAAGGAGCCGAGTTTAATGAATTTCATCGGAAGAAAAGAAGAATTAGAAAAACTGAATAGAGCTATGCAGACCGACGAAATGAATTTTTCGCTGATATATGGACGCAGAAGAGTTGGAAAAAGTGAGTTGGTCAGCCAAGCACTTTCAAAAGTTGGGTCAAAAAAAATATATTATGAATGTAAACAAGTTGCGGAGGAAAGTAATGTAAATGGATTGAGCGAGATTTTGTCTGAGAGCATGGGGCTTCCAAAACTTGGATTTTCAAACATGGAATCATTGCTTGATTACATCTTTGAGCTATCTGCCAAGGAGAAGATCGTTTTGGTATTGGATGAGTATCCGTACCTGAGGGAATCAATAAAAGGAATGGATAGTATCCTTCAGGCGATGATTGATAAACACAGAAAAACCTCAAAAATAACATTGATTATTTTAGGTTCCTATGTAGAAGTAATGCGTTCGCTTCTTGAACATGGAAATCCGTTGTACGGAAGAGTGGATTTAACCATTTATCTAAAGCAAATGGATTATTATGAATCCTCCTTTTTTTACCCGAACTATTCGGCAGACGATAAGGTGAGAATTTATTCGGTGTTCGGCGGAATTCCATACTATAACAGGCTGGTTGACGACGCAAAAAGTGTAAAAGAGAATATTATCAATTTAATTGCATCACCGGGGGCTAGATTGGAGAATGAAGTTTCCATGTACCTAAATGCGGAACTCTCGAAGATTATAAATGCAAATGAGGTCTTTGAGGCATTGTCCAGAGGATTCTCCAAGTACAGTGATATTCTGGCACAGTCACACGTATCGAGTGGACCGACTCTTGCGGATGTACTTGACAAACTGATCCGAATGGAGGTTGTGACTAAGACATCACCGATTAATGACAGCAGAAATAAAAAGAAGATGGCGTATCATATTTGCGACAATCTCTCTCTGTTTTATTACAGATATATTTTTAAGTATTCATCACAGATGAATATCATGAATTCAGAGGTGTTTTACAGGAAATACATTGAAAAAGATTTTGAAGAGCATTATGTTCCGCATTTGTTCGAAAATATATGCAAACAGTATTTGATTCGTAAAAACAAAGAGGGAGAAATAGAGCCTGTCATTGAGAAGATTGGAAAGTACTATTATGATAATCCTGAGGAACGGTCAAACGGTGAGTTTGATATTGTGACGGAGGATGAACTCGGGTACGCCTTTTATGAAGTGAAATTCAAAAAAAAGCAGATATCGGATGAAATGATTGATGAAGAAATAGAGCAGGTAAGAGCGACAGGGCTTGACTGCTATAAGTATGTATTTTTTTCGCGAAGTGGATTTCGTTGCGAAAAGAGAGAAAATGTTAAGTTGATTGATATCGAAGAATTGTTCGCTGAATAGATAACCAAAGAGGAACTTGGCATACTTATAATAATAGGAAGGTAAAACCGAATGAAGAAAAAAACAAAAGAAATCCTCACAGACATACTCTTTGACATCGCCGCGGGAATTCTGATTGCGATTGGAACTTACAATTTTGCGACTGCCGCGAAGTTTCCGATGAGTGGATTCAACGGAATCGGCATGATTTTCTACCACCTGTGGGGACTGCCGATTGGTACGGTGGTACTCGTATTGAATATTCCTACAGCAATTATTTGCTATAAAGCACTTGGTAGGGAGTTTATGCTCAAATCGGCAAAGAGCATTCTTATCACATCAGCAATCATGGACTATGTGGCACCCCTGTTTCCGCTTTATACCGGCGACAAGATTCTTGCGCTTGTGTGCACAGCGGTTCTTACGGGGCTTGGCTGCGCTTTGATCTTGATGCGTGAATCGTCCACGGGCGGTTCGGATTTTATTATGCTTGCAATCAAAGCAAAGTATCCGTATATGACACTCGGCAAAATATCATTTGCCATCGCGTCCATAATCGTTCTGGCAGGTACGATTTTGGTATCGAAGCAGATCGACGGATTGATATATGGTCTTATGATTAATTTTGTTCTTTCTGCGGTTATCGACAAATTCATGTACGGCATATCGGCAGGCAAACTGGCACTTATCGTTACGGACAAGCCGAAGGAAATCGCCGTGCTGATTGAAAAGACAACCGGAAGAGGATGCACGTTCCTGAAAGCGGAAGGAAGCTACACCATGCAGCCCAAAGATGTAATCATGTGCGCGTCCAACACCAAAGAAATGTACGGCGTCCGCAAAACGGTTAAAGCGGTGGATCCGAATGCTTTTGTAATCATCATGGAATCCAATGAAACCCTCGGAGAGGGCTTTTCCAAGAATATATAAGGAAGATAAATACATTTTATCCCTTGCGTTTCGTCAAGGGATTGCTTATAATAAAGAGTATATTAATAAGAAAAGGAATGGTACAAATGAAAGAAGTATTGCTCAGAGAGCTGTTTCGAAACACGGCTGAATACGCAGACGCAGAAGTCCTCGTGAAAGGCTGGGTCAGAAATAACAGAAATTCCAACAAGTTTGGATTTATTGAATTAAATGACGGATCGTTCTTCAAATCCGTTCAGGTAGTATATGAAGAAGAATTTCTCGACAATTACGAAGAAATCGCGAAATCCTATGTGGGCTCTGCACTTGCGGTGACAGGCGTTGTGTGCCTTACCCCGAACGCAAAGCAGCCGTTTGAAATTAAGGCGAAGGCAGTAACGGTTGAAGGAACATCGACACCGGATTATCCGCTTCAGCCGAAGCGCCACTCCATGGAGTTCCTGAGAGAAATCGGTTACCTGCGTCCGAGAACGAATATGTTCAGTGCGGTATTCCGTGTCCGCTCGCTGGTTGCTTATGCGATTCATAAGTTTTTCCAGGATCAGGATTTCGTTTATGTGCATACTCCTGAAATCACGGCAAGTGATGCTGAGGGCGCGGGCGAAATGTTCCAGGTAACGACGCTCGACCTTGACAATCTGCCGAGAACAGAAGACGGAAAGATTGACTACAGCCAGGATTTCTTCGGCAAGAAGACAAACCTCACGGTTTCCGGACAGCTTGAGGCGGAAATTTTTGCGCTGGCATTCAGAAATGTTTATACTTTCGGACCGACCTTCAGAGCTGAAAATTCCAATACTGCTCGTCATGCGTCCGAATTCTGGATGATTGAGCCGGAAATGGCGTTTGCGGATCTGAACGACTACCTTGAAGTTGCAGAAGACATGATTAAATATATCATCAATTTTGTGCTCGAGAAAGCTCCTGAAGAAATGCAGTTCTTCAATTCATTTGTGGACAAGACTCTGCTTGCAAGACTGGATAATATCGTAAACTCCGACTTTGGCAGAGTGACTTATACCGAAGCAGTTGAGCTGCTTCAGAAGTCCGGAAAGGAATTCCAGTATCCGGTTGAATGGGGTATCGACCTTCAGACCGAACATGAAAGATATCTGACAGAAGAAATCTTCAAGAAACCGGTGTTCGTTACGGATTATCCGAAGGACATCAAGGCGTTCTACATGCGTCTGAATGATGACGGAAAGACCGTTGCGGCTGCGGACCTTCTCGTTCCGGGGGTTGGCGAAATCATCGGAGGCTCCCAGAGAGAAGAAAGACTTGAGGTTCTCGAAACGAGAATGGAAGAAATGGGTCTTAACAAAGAAGATTACTGGTGGTACTGCAACCTCCGCAAGTTCGGCGGCGTAAAGCATGCAGGCTATGGTCTGGGCTTTGAAAGAATCATCATGTATGTTACGGGCGTACAGAACATCAGAGACGTACTGCCGTTCCCGAGAACACCGAAGACGGCAGAGTTTTAAGAGAGATTCGTAAGAGATATACGAAGGCGGAGAAACAATTATGGACACCGGAATAAAAAAACAAGTTCTAGATGAGATTCTCATGGCAGCCGAAAAAAACAATATTGAGAAAGTCATTCTTTTTGGATCAAGGGCCAGAGGTGATTATAGGAAAACCAGCGATATTGATTTGGCGGTATCCGGCGGGCGCATAGCACATTTTCAGGCGGACATTGAAGAAGAGGTTTCCACGCTTCTCTCATTTGACATCGTCAATATGGACGGGAGTGTGCAGGAGGAACTTGTCGATTCAATCAAACGGGAAGGTAAGGTTTTATATGAGAAAATATGAAAACTTTTGTGCGGCTCTAAATAACATGAAGGACATTTATGCATATGAAGAACCGTATGACAGCGTTATTCTTACAGGTCTTGTTGGATTATTTGAAATCTGCTTTGAACAAGCATGGAAAATGATGAAAGAAGTGCTTGATGAGCACGGCTACAGTGAGAGTGCGACAGGCTCACCAAAGCTGATTTTGAAAACCGCTTATGCGGCAGGAATGATTCAGGACGAGGAACTGTGGCTTGACGCGCTGAAGGATCGAAACAATGTCGCTCATGCATATAATGAAAGCATTGCTTATGATATTGTCACGGACGCAAAAGAACGTTTTTACGACATGTTTTGCGCACTTCGTAAAGAAATCGAACAGAGGTGGATATAGTGAACACACGGACGAAAGGCTTTTTGGCAACCGTGGTGTCGGCAACTTTCTTCGGGTTTATTCCCTTGATGGTAAAAGTAGTATGCAGCGGCGGAGGAAACACCCTTGCCGCTGCTTTTTATCGTTTTGCCCTGTCTTTGCCGGCACTTTATATTTATTTAAAAGTGAAAAAAATTCCGATGAGGATCACGAAAACGCAGCTTCGGGATATCGTCCTGATTACCGTACTGGGCTACGGCGGGACGACCTTGATTCTGTTTTCGTCCTACAATTACATACCGCTTGGAATGGCGACAACCATCCACTTCACTTATCCGGTCTTCACAATTTTGGGATGCGTGATTTTCCTGCACGAAAAAATCAAAAAAATGAAAGTGCTCGCGGTTGCGCTTTCCTTTGGCGGCATTTTGTTTTTCTATAATGCGGACGGCTCGGTAAGCCTGCCGGGGGTGGCACTTGCTTTCGCATCGGGGATGACCTATGCGTTTTACACGATTTATCTCAGGGAAAGCAGTCTCAAGGACATGGATTCGGTGAAGCTTATTTTCTGCCTGAACACGGTCGGCGCGGCGATGATGGGAGCGGTGGTGCTTATAGCAGGTGATTTTACGGTTGGACTGACACCGGCAGCATGGGCAGTGGCAGTATTTCTGGCGGTTTTGGCCTCGTTTATCGGAGTGCTCGGCTATCAGGTCGGAGTGAAATGCATCGGGC
>FR882021.1:11325-12912 GCA_000435615.1 Firmicutes bacterium CAG:238
CAGGACGCTCCTGGGGTGCCTGTGCATCCTTTCTTCGGTAATTATCGTGGCAAAAATGAAAGAATAGAGCAGATAAAGTAAAAATATTCTAAGATTCCCTCTTTGAGGAATGAAAAACTATTGTTTTTTCAATGCGTGTTTGATATAATATTGACGATTGAAAATAATTTGGGAGGTCTCAATAGATGAAAGGCTATACAAGCAAAATGATTAGAAATGTTGCTTTGTTAGGACACGGCGGATGCGGTAAGACAACTTTCCTTGAAGCTGCACTTTTAGCAACAGGAGTAATTTCAAGATTAGGAAAGGTTGAAGACGGAACAACGGTATCCGACTACGACAAGATGGAAATCGAAAAAGGATATTCCATCAACACTACATTAGTACCGGTTGAATATAACAAAGTCAAAATCAACTTCGTTGACACGCCGGGATTCTTCGACTTCGCAGGCGAAGTACAGGGCGCACTCAGAGGTGTCGAAGCCGCAGCGATCTTAGTAGACGCTTCCTCCGGCATCCAGGTTGGTACAGAAAAAGCATGGGATGCTTGTAAGAAATTAGGTTCCCCTAAGTTCTTCATCATCAACAAGATTGATAAGGAAAATGTAGATGTTGATGCGACAATCGCTCAGCTTCAGGATAAATTCGGTACTTCCGTTGTTACGCTTGACGACAAGGACGCTATGGCAGAAGCAATTGCGGAAGTAGACGAAGAACTCATGGACATTTACTTCAACGAAGGCGGATTTACCGATGAACAGTTCAGCAAAGGTCTGACGAAGGGTATTTTGCAGGGAGACATCGTTCCTGTATTCAAATGTTCTTCTATCACAGGCGAAGGCGTGAAGGAAGTTCTTCAGGAAATCATCGACTTTGTTCCGAATCCGACAATCGAGGGCTACAAGGCTCTTAATGATAAAGACGAAGAAATCGTAATCAAGGCTGACGCTTCCGCTAAGCCGGTTGTATTCGTATTCAAGACACTTGCAGACTCCTTCCTCGGCAAGATTTCCCTTGCGAAGGTTGTAAGCGGCAAGGTAACTGCAGGTATGTCTTTACATAATTTCAGAGTGGATAAGGACGAAAAACTCGGTTCCGTATTCTTCATCAGAGGCAAGAACAAGGGCGACTGCCCTGAAGCTGTAGCAGGCGATATCGTAGCGCTCGGCAAGCTCGAATATACGAAGACAGGTGACACATTATCCGAAAAGAACAATCAGGTTACAATCAAACCGATTGACTTCCCGCAGCCGACTTTGTTCGTGGCAATCGAATCCGCGGATAAGGGCGCTGATGACAAGCTTTCAACGGGATTTGCAAGATTAACCGAAGAAGACCCTTCCTTGGTTCTTCAGAGAAATATTGAAACCCGCCAGACATTGGTAGGCGGCCAGGGCGAAAGCCAGATTAACATCGCACTCGGCAAGTTAAAAGACAAGTATGGCGTATCCGTAAACATCGTTCCGCAGAAGATTGCTTACAGAGAAACAATCAAGGGCACATCCGATGTACAGGGTAAGCATAAGAAACAGTCCGGCGGTTCCGGTCAGTACGGTGATGTTCACATCAAGTTCTCACCTTCCCAGC
>FR882021.1:12936-13516 GCA_000435615.1 Firmicutes bacterium CAG:238
GGAATTCGAATTTACGGAAGAACTCTTCGGCGGTTCTGTTCCGAAACAGTATGTTCCGGCAGTAGAAAAAGGACTGCTCGAATGTATGGAAAAGGGTCCTCTTGCAGGATGTAAGGTTCAGAACGTTAAGGCTACATTATATGACGGTTCCTATCACCCGGTAGACTCCAACGAAGCAGCATTCAAGATCGCAGCTTCCCTGGCATTCAAGAAGGGTATCGCAGAAGCAAAGCCTTGCTTGCTTGAACCTATTATGAAACTTGAAATTACCGTTCCGGATGACTTCGTAGGTGCTGTTATGGGCGACCTTCCTACAAGAAGAGGTGCTGTAATGGGTATGGATCCGCAGATTGGCGGAGGACAGACTCTCCATGCAGAAGCTCCGCAGGCTGAACTGTTCGACTATGCAATTGCACTTCGTTCGATGACGCAGGCAAGAGGTTCCTTCACTATGGAATTCGCAAGATACGAAGAAGTACCTGCAATGAACGCACAGAAGATTATCGAAGCTCACAAGGCTGAAGAAGAAGATAAATAACGCAATAAAAAATAATTTTTTCAGAGGACTTCGGTCCTCTGT
>FR882022.1:0-1362 GCA_000435615.1 Firmicutes bacterium CAG:238
CTTCTTCCATGTTTTCCGGTTGTGTCAGATCCATATCTTCGTATTTTACCCATACGGTTCCTTTTTTCTTCTTATATGCGAAGAACATAATGATAGAAATCGGTATGATCGCATAGCAGGTCAGAAAATCAAACCAGTTGAAATCAGTAAATACCCACCAGTTAGCACCGAAGCAGACAATCACGCATACAATAATGCACAGCCATGATCCCCATGGATAGAATGGAGATTTATATTCCAGTTCATCCAAACTATGTCCCTGTGCAATCCAGCCTTTGCGGAAACGATAATGTGCAACGCTTATCGTCATCCAGTTGTATATACCGGCAATGCCGCAAAGATAATATGCAGCGGTATAAGCAACGCCATCACCGATCATGGATGCTACAAAAGCAGTAGCTGCGATAGCTGCAGTCAAGAGTACAGATCTTACCGGAACACCATTTTTGCTGATCTTGGCAAAGAACTTCGGTGCATCACCACTTTCAGCCATATGCTGCATGGTTCTGGAAGCAGCATACATGGAGGAGTTTCCGCAAGATAATACGGAAGTCAGGATAACCGCATTCATCAAGGATGCTGCAGCAGCAAACCCTGCATTTCTAAAGATGATAGTAAATGGAGACGCTGCAACATTATCTTCACTTGCATCCAGCAGAGAAGGTTCTGTGAACGGGATCAAGGTTGCTACTACAAAGATAGTTCCCAGATAGAAAATCATCAATCTCCAAAATACACTGTGGATTGCACGTGGAACATCTTCTTTCGGGTTTTCAGATTCTGCTGCAGACAGTCCAACCAGTTCTGTATTGGAAAATGAGAAAGCAGCTACCATCAGGATGCCTATGATTCCCCCAACTCCGTGCAGGAATGGTGCCTTTCCGTCTTCTCCTGCATCTAGTGTCCAGTTATGAAAACCTGCACTTTCTCCGGATTTCATGATGCCTACGATCATAAGGACACCTACGATAAGGAAAATAATAGTGACAACAACTTTTATGCCTGCAAACCAAAACTCTGCTTCGCCAAATCCCTTTACACTGAACAAATTCAATGCAAGCAGGACTGCAAGGAACAATGCTGCCCAAAGGGCTGAATTAGTCCCGGGAAACCAATATTTTACAATAATCGCACCCGCGATTAATTCTGCCGCCACTGTCATCGACGAACCAAACCAGTAGGACCACCCGTTTGTAAAACCCCAGGCTTTATCCACGAAACGGTTTGCATAAGCAGTGAACGCACCGGGCACTGGATATTCCGCTGCCATTTCCCCCAGTGCAGTCATCATACAATAAACAACAATACCCATAATTGCATATCCAACCATTGCACCGCCGGGACCGGCATCACGAATGGTTC
>FR882022.1:1460-7633 GCA_000435615.1 Firmicutes bacterium CAG:238
TTAGTCCACGTTTCAGTTGTTCATTTTTTTTCTGTTTTTCAGCCATAATAATTTCTCCTTCATACAATTTTTGCTATACTTTTCCTTGGATTTCTACCGTCATAACGGCTTCTTCCTCAAAATATCTCTTAATTTTCTCCACGTATACATCATCTGGCTGGCAGAACTCCTCCTGATGCCCGCCAATATGATTTTTCTTTGATATTCCTAAACTATGATATGGCAGCAAACTGACACGCTGCAATTTGTTTTCCTGATAAAATTCAGCAGTCTGCTTGATGATTTCCCATCCATCATTGATGCCGCTGATAAGCGGCATGCGCATCTGGATTTTCGATCTTATTGCTGCATCCGAGGATAATTGCCGCAGATTTTCTAAAATCAGTTGATTGCTTTGCCCTGTATACCGGTGGTGGATCTCATCATCGATTGCCTTCATGTCAAAAAGAATATCTGTAACGTTATCCATGGATGCGAGTTTTTTTAAGATATCCCCGTCACCGAACCCTGATGTGTCCAAACATACGCTAATCTCTCTTTGGGCAGCCTCTTCAACAAGTGCTGTTACAAAATCCGGTCTCGATAGCATTTCACCGCCACTGATGGTCACACCGCCACCAGTATTATCATAAAATTTCTTATCCTGTTCTACCTGTCGCATGACCTCATCAACCGTCATTTCCGATGCTACCGGCTGGAGTGCCTTTGCAACGCAGATGCGCGTGCACTCCAAGCATTTATTGCACCGTTTCTGATCAATATCAATCTGCTTGTTTTCATTGATAAAAATCGCCTTCTGCGTGCAGGACTGCAGGCAATATCCACAGTGAATACAGCTGTTTGGCATACGGATGATCTGCTGCTGAAAATCTATCAATTCCGGATTATGACACCAACTGCAATGCAGTGGGCAGCCTTTCAGAAACACGGTGGTCCGGATCCCCGGCCCATCCTCTGTACTGAATTTCTGGATTGCTCCTACCAAGGCGGTTTTTGTGCTGTCTTTTTTTTCCGTCCATTCCGTTAATGATGCCGTCATGATCAAGTTCTCCCTGCCTGTTGTATCTACTCTGCCTGTTCAAAATGTGCAGTTCTGTAAATAATTGTATCTTGTGCACTTTTGTCAAGCTCAGTAAAGTATGCCATATATCCCGCAACACGTACCATCAGACCTTTATACTTCTCCGGGTTTACCTGTGCATCTTTCAAAGTCTTTGTATCAACGACATTTATCTGGATGTGCTCGCCTCCATGCTGGAAGTATGTTTTGATGACTCCCTCAATACTCTGCAACCCTTTTTCTCCTTCAACACCTTTCGGATCAAAACGCAGGTTAAACAAAGCTCCATCATGGAATGCATCCTGTCCCATCGATGCCACTGACTTAACAGTAGCCGTAGGTCCATTCGTATCACGTCCCATCATCGGCGATGCATTATCACAGAATGGTTCTCCGGCACGACGCCCGTCCGGAGTTGCTCCACATACTGCACCATGCGAAACATTTACAGTCTGCGAATGAACATTGAAAGAATAATAACCACCTCTGGCATCATGCCAGGTCTGTACATTCTCTGCAATGAAATGCATCATTTCACGATAGATACTGTCAACGTGTTCTTCATCATTACCGAATTTTTCCGGCTTGTTGAGAAGAAGCTGCCGCATGCGTTCTTCTCCTTCAAAGTTATGATCCAATGCATAAATCAACTGCTCCATGGTAATATCTTTATCTTCAAATACACATTTTTCGATGGCAGCGATAGAATCCGCCATATTTGCCGCACCTGTGATATAAAGACCTGCAGTGCTGTATTTTGCTCCGCCCTGCTGTACGGATTTTCCGCTTTCCACACAGCCTTTCGTAACCATGGAAGCGAAAATCACCGGGTAGCGCAGCATATGAATGCCCTGCATAATGTTGTAGCCGGTCGTAACAAGTCTGTAATGGTGCAGGATCTGTTTTTTCAGTGCATCTTTGAATTCTTCAATGTTCTTAAATGCAAGAGGATCTCCTGTCTGAAGTCCCATCAACTTGCCGGTTCTCGGATCGACACCATTGTGCAGAACAAATTCTATCATCTTACCCATATTGACATATCCGGCATCCGGGGATCCGTCCGTTGCGCCGCCTCCCGGTCCCGGCTGGATACAGCCAACGATAGTCCAGTCTCTTGCCTCTTCGATGGTACATCCCTTACCAAGCGCCATCTTCATCGCTGCTTCATCATTGAAGAAACCCGGATTTGCCTGCCCGTCCTGTATCATCTCGCAACCTTTGCGGAACAGTTTTTCTGGTGTTCCATCCCAGGTTCTCACTGCCATTACCGGCTGAGTGGTTTTTAACTGGTTTGCTGCTTCCAGACAGAGATAAGAAAGATCGTTGGTTGCATCCTTTCCATCCTGCGTCTGTCCGCCTACCACGAGTATCTCCCACATTGGATAACCCGCAAAGGATGTAGCATACCATTTATCTCTGACTTCATAAACTTCGCAGGCTTTCAGATAGAAACATTCCAGCATTTCAAGTGCTTCATTCTGGGTAATATTTTTTTCGTCAATAACATCTTTTTTGTAATATGGCCACATGTACTGATCGAATCTTCCAAATCCGCAGGCAGTTGTGCAGACCTCGATCTGAAAATACACATGCGCAAACCAGACCATCTGCAGCGCCTGTTGGAATGTCTGCGGTGGATTTTCTGGAACAACCCTGCAGTTTTCAGCAATCGTCAGTAGTTCTTTTTTTCTTTTTTCATCACTGCATACAGCCGCCTGCCGCTCAGCCTCTTCTGCCATCCGGTGTGCATACGTGATCAGTCCTTCACACTGAATGATGCAGGCAGTCCAGTAGTCAATTTTCTCCTGATCGTCCTTGCCGGTGCTGATCGTATTGCGGATGTGCTCACGGCACTCCTCCATATATCCTTTAATGCCCACCGTCAAAAGTTTTTCATGATCACAGGTTGTTTCCCCTGAGACACCATTTCGAAGACCGACCGTAATAATATCGTCCTGGATACATTCTTCAATGTGTGCCGGAAGTGCTGTTTTGGAAAGGTCTTCCATAGATTTTCCTTCCCAATATGGCAAAATGCTGAGGATTTTTTCCCGATCCTCCGGCGAAATGTCATACGGGTCCTTGCTTCTTACCGGAAAATCATCAATATCACTGACATACCATGAGCTGGACTGAAATTCCGGATGCAGGTTTGCACCGCGGTACTGATTGGTTGCCGTGCCGACAATCAGCTCATCATCCATAATTAAAGTTGTCATTCTCTCCATGATGTACTTTACAACCTTTGCACGAAAAATCGGTATTGCATCTCCCGCAAATTTTTTGTAGGCTTCTGTTTGTAGTTCCAAACGTTCTGCTGTAATGCATGGTCTAGAATCCCACAGCTTATTTCTCATTCGCTGTACTCGTTCGTTTAACATTTTCCTCCTCCTTCATAAGTGCTTCCTGCCTCGGTTTTATTCCTTCTTTATTTCGTCAAGTCGATTTCTTCAGGCGATGCAGGTTTTATCATTTCTTGATCACAATCATAGCCTTATGTGAAAACAGTAACAATAATTTCTTTGTTTTAAATTTTTATTTCTTTGCCTTTTTTAACCATCGTTTTAATACTTCTCCATGAGGACTTTTTTCGTCGGCGTCGGGAAAGAGCAGGAAAGCTGTTCCGGGTCTTCCTCATTCAGTACGATATCCATTGCTGCGATATTAAATCATATTCGATTCCTCTGCAGCCGAGATTATACAAAATTTGATTCGTGCGGCATATTACTTCCATCCGGAAGCAGAAGATCTGACGGATCGGCTGTGTTTTGTTCATTTCTTGTTTTTTGCATTAGTTGCTCTCCTTCCTCCAACAGAGTCCATCGTTCGTTAAATTTTTTTCTATCTTTAGTTTAAAAATCTTATGTCTCGCAAGTAATCATTTGTTTGCTATAAATATAGATTTCTTTGCTAAAAAAGCAAAAACCGCTTTTTATGCGGTCCTTTTTTCGTTATAATATTGGTATGAAATTAAAGTACAAATGAAACAGGAGGAAGTCTTTATGCTTTTTGAAAAAACAACTTACGAAGATGATTTTCCGATTCATATCCGCATCGCTCATATCACCGATTATCCTTTTCATTATCATCAGGATCATGAACTTGTCTATGTGCTCCAGGGAGAAATTTATCTAAAAAATGGGTCCGGCAGCTATCTCCTGAAGGAAGGTGACGTTTTTACCAACAGCGGTCATGAAGTCCATGGTCTGCATGCGTCTGATCGAAATAACGTTGCTGCAATCATCCAAATTGACAACCATTTCTTTTCTCAGTATTTTCCGGCCTTAAACAAGGCATGTTTCCGCACGTATGTCAACAATGATAAGTATCGTCAGCTTGATACACTCCGAAAAATGCTGCTCAATATTCTTATGAATTACACCAAGCGCAGTTTTAACTACAAAAGCACCTGCACAGAGCAAATGATTGATGTTATCAAATATCTATATCTCTATTTCAATCTTTTCGCTTTCGAAGATCAGATCGTGGTTAATTTTAAAAATGACAACCCTATCATCATCGAACGGATCAGCAGCATCATCAATTATATTTATGAAAATCACAGTGACAAACTCACTCTTGAAACCCTTGCCGAACGAGAACATTTAAGCACATTCTACCTTTCACATCTGATACGTGACCATATGGGCATCAGTTTTCAGGAATTGCTTTGCTTTGCCAGAGCTGAAATGTCTGAAATCCCACTCCTGGAAACCGACCATAAAATCAGTTCCATTGCACGGGATGCCGGATTTTCTACAACATCCTATTACAACAAATATTTCGTTAAATGGTTTGGTCATACACCTCAGGAACATCGCAAAATGCATGCCTGCCGTATTCTCGGACCGGATGTTCCCGCCCATTTCTGCCTGCTTTCTGAAAACGATGCTGTCATTCTTCTTCGTGCCCGGCTTTCTTCGCTCAAAGAACAGGAAGGAATCGATACGGAGGTGCATCAGATCATGTACCAGGTAAAACTGTCTGCCGATGCAGTTCCCATCAGAAAAAACCACCCTGCACCGGAAATTCTCATTACACACGAAGATTATTTTCTTCTTGGAGAGCGGCTCTTTTCTCTGCTCTATGATCTAAATGCGACCAAAATTGCTCTGGCGGTTTCTACTGATGACAGTGAAACAACAACCACTCTGATTCTAAACCGTCTTCGTTTTTCAGGATATGAAGTATCCGTTATTTATGAAAACAATCTGAAAGCTGCTTCTTCATATGGCTACGATTCTATCGCTTATGCGGTAAGCATCCTGCGTAGCTGCTGCCTGACCGACCAAGATAAATTCTACTGCCGCCTTCGTGATCAAGGCAGCGGTTCAGTTGTTTTAAAAGGTCTACCTTCCTGTATCACCTCCGGATCGATCCCAAAGCCGGCATTTTATGCTTACAGACTTTTGAAAATTCTTTGCGGCGATTTACTCTTTTGGGATCAGCATTGTTATATTATCAGATCAGATACGCAGCCTGAAACCTGGATTCTGATCCTGATCAATTATAATCAGGATATCCTCAACCTTTGCTCACGCAATGCGAGTATTCACGAGACAAAAGACGTGATCAGCACTTTTAGGGATGAGCTCCAGGTCGATTTTCGTCTTGCACTTCCACCTGGAAAATACACTGTCATCCAGACAGCATTTTCCAATGCGAATTCAATTTTTTCTCACATGGCGCAACTCGGCTTTCCGGATCATTTTCCACTCAGCAACTTGCTTTCGCAATATTTCAGTACTGAGCCGCAGACACAAATGCGTACCGAAGATGTTTCCGGGACTATGGATATCAGTTCCTCCATATCCGGTGTCGGCGTGCATGTGACCATTATCCAAAAACAGATGTGAAGGATATAATAAAGCTCCATAAGAACAAAATAAATGAGCAGGCACTTTGTCCTGCTCAAATTTCCAGGGTAACCAAACTTTTGCCAGGTTTCCCTATTATGCAATTTAATCTTATATGACAAAAGAACGTTGATTACTCAACGTTCTTTTGTCTTTTGCTTTCGTTGTGGAGGCGACACCCGGATTTGAACCGGGGAATAAAGGTTTTGCAGACCTCTGCCTTACCACTTGGCTATGTCGCCGAATTGGCTAGGGTA
>FR882023.1:0-3189 GCA_000435615.1 Firmicutes bacterium CAG:238
ATCCTCCATCATTGCAGCGACCTCTGCCTTTGGTCGATAGCCGACCGATTTGGCAGCGACCTTTCCATCCTTGAACACGACCAGCATCGGGATGCTGGACACCTGAAAGCGAGCAGCAAGTTCTGTTTGCTCGTCCACATTGATCTTGCCTACCTTGAGCGTGCTGCTATTTTCTTCAGCAAGCTCATGCAGTACGGGAGAAAGCATTCTGCACGGACCGCACCAATCGGCATAGAAATCCAGCAAAACGGGCTTGTCGGAACGCAGCACCTCATTTTCAAAATTTGCAGCGGTAATTTTTAATTCAACCATAAGAATAACTCCTTTCGTTATTTTCAATTATTTTTGCTTTTTAATTTGCAAATACTTTGCGTCATGGTTCCCATCGGACAAAATGCACACCATGTACGGGGCTTGTAGAGCACCATAACGATCATGCCCAGCCATGCAAAGAGGATATTGAAAAAGCCCAGTGCAAAGTAGACTATGGCATAGGCCCATAGATAATCGTACCAGTGTTTTTTCTTCATGCCTCGTCCCTCGCTTTCACCGTTATGCAGCCGACGGGACAGTGCTTTGCGCACTTCCCACAGCCTACACAGCGATCCCGCTGCACCAAGGCATAGCAGCCGCGATGGACTTGAACCGCGTCTATCG
Source organism: Firmicutes bacterium CAG:238 (assembly GCA_000435615.1). GTDB lineage: Bacteria > Bacillota > Clostridia > Peptostreptococcales > Anaerovoracaceae > CAG-238. The sequence goes on from FR882023.1 coordinate 658, forward strand.
GGCAGGTATTTTCACATACGCCGCAGGCGACGCATTGCGTCCTGTCCACGGCAGCCAGTTTTTTTGACAGCATGGTATTCCTCCTTTAATCCTGCAAGGATTTGTAGTAAAGCATGCAGTGGCAGAATCCTTCGAAGTCCGGGTCTGCAATTTCATGTTTACCACCTCTTTCTTGATTGTGGCTTTATCATACCACATGACAAAGCACTTTTCTGTGACGAAGTCACATTGATAAAGAAAAAAATCGGTGCTGAAAAGCACCGGTTTTAAATAGTTCTATTCATTTTAGGCGATGGAGTCCGTCTGCATCCCGCAGCGTGATCGCACCGCGTTTCAGCTCCACCAGACCGTCCTCCGAGAAGCTTTTGAGCATCCGCGCCACCGCCTCCCGCGCCGAGCTGATGTGCTGAGCGATCTGCGCATGCGTCATCCGTATCGTATCAGAGCCGGTACGCGACGCTTCAACCAGGAGAAATTCTGCCAGCCGCCGATCCAATCCCTTGAATAAAATCTGCTGCATCGCCCACATAACATCAGAGAATCGTTTCGTCGCCAGTTCATAGAGGAAACAACGGAGATGAATGTTTTGTGCCGCGAGGGCATCGACGATATTTGCGGGAACCACCAGAATCGCAGTATCGGATCCGGCACTCAGCTGTGTATCAAAGGTGATCTGGCTGATGACGCAGGAGGCAGAAAGCACACAAAGTTCGCCCGGATAAAGGCGAAACAGTGTTACCTCCCGTCCTTCTTCGGAGAGAAGATAATAACTGTGCCTTTTTCATAACGACGGACAAAGCTGCTTCGGCGTATCATATCTTTTTCCTGTTCGGTCAAGGATGACCAGAACGGGATTTTTGTCAGTGTGCGTTCCATATCAGTGGCAGCCATGCTTACCGCAGCCGTGGTCACCGCAGCTGTGAGCCGCCTCGCCGTGCTCATGGTCATGGTGGTCACAGTGAACATTGGGGTCGTAGCCCAAACTTTCACTGAGCAATGCGCGCACCGCCGCATCAGCCTCGCCACTGACACCGCCGTAGAGCTTGATACCCACATCGGCGAGTGCTGCCTGTGCACCACCACCAATGCCTCCGCAGATCAAAGCGTCCACGCCGTGCTGCATCAGGAAGCCTGCCAGTGCGCCGTGACCGCTGCCGTTGGTGTCCACAACTTCTGCATGGACGACTTTGCCGTCCGCAGTTTCATAAATCTTAAAATGTTCGGTGTGACCGAAATGCTGAAAAACTTGACCGTTTTCATAGGTAACTGCAATTTTCATAATGGAATCTCCTTTGTGATTGTTATATTTTTTTGTATTGATTTTTTGGCTCCGACAGCAGCGGCCACAGTTGGCGGCCTCCTGTCCTCCGCAGATGCGGTAGTTTCCCCCTGTGATGTGCAGTGGTCTGCCGTGGACAAGGCACGCTGCAATCTTGCGTCGTGCATTTTCGTAAATTTCCTGCACTGTGGAGCGGGAAATATCCATTTGCGAGGCACACTGCTCGTGAGTTTGCTGCTCCAAGTCAACCAGTCGAATCACCTCGTATTCATCCAGGGTCAGCAGGATTGGCTCAGTGCGTCTGTCCCCACTGGGACAGAATGCATTAATTTTTGGTATTCCACAAATTCGACGGCATCGTGGCGGTCTTGGCATGGATATCCCTCCTTCGTTTTCGGTATATACCGATTATAACACCTTGCGAAAAAAAATCAATACTTCGTCGCACAATAATACAAATTTTTTCATGAAGAACACGGTCTGCTAAAACTTTGTTCATTCATTGGAAGTCCGCAAGAATGGAAAAGCAAATAAGGCAAGCATGTGATAAAATACAGACAAAGGTGGTGAAGCGAATGGGTTACAGAGAGGATATGGCTCGATGCCGGGACTATATTGCAGAGCATCTGCAGGAGGAATTGACGCCTGCAGAGCTGGCGGAGCAATTCGGGTACTCCTTCTACCATTTCTGCCACGTGTTTCGAAGCGTTAACGGCATGGCAGTAGCGGAATATCTGCGGGATCGGCGTCTGTGTGCGGCGGCAAGGCAGTTGATGCTCGGAAGCAGCGTTACAGAGACTGCGATGGATTCCGGCTTTGATACCGTGTCAGGATTCACCCGCGCCTTCACCCGAAAATTCGGAATTGCACCATCGGTGTATAAAAAGCTGAAAGGAGCGAAATTTGTTATGAAACCAGAAATAAAAGATTTTCCGGCTTTTACAGCGGTCGGATATGTTCTGAAACCTGAAAGCGAAATTGATGTCCTTGAGAATGGTGCCTACTGGTTGGGGAAAGATTTCTCCGGCGTCAGCAAGGAGGACTACGCGAAACTCAGTGCTGCCGGCCGCAGTGAGGTCGGATTGTGGATGCACCCCGAAGGAATGAGTGATGAGCTTTATTATTTCTTTGGACCGGTGGTCGAGAGCAAAAGCTTTGCCCCAGCCGGTATGGAGACCCTGGATATCCCGGAAGCAGAGTACGCCGTATTCCGGGTTGCCAAAGGGGCGGATGTTTCTGCGCTGCACGAGAAT
>FR882023.1:3245-5317 GCA_000435615.1 Firmicutes bacterium CAG:238
TGGTTTGACAACAGCGGATACGTTTTTGATCACACCAAGTTTGATTTTGAGTATTACCTGGGGGAAGAAACCTATATCTATGTTCCCATCAGAAAACGCTGATCTCAAAGAATAAAGCAAAAGTATCGGAACCAGGCTTGCCCACAAAAAGGCTGTTGACAGTACAAGCGACTGTCAGCAGCCTTTTTTCGCATGGTTTGCAAAAACGCAAAATATAGTGTCTTGGCATTGGCATTAAACACGACATTCAGCCGTTTCACATCAGGATGATCCGGCATGGAGAGAATCGCTGAAAGGTTTTTGCTTTCTTTTTTCTGCCTGCACTCAGCCTTCACAATAGGAATATCAGCCATGGAAGTCTGCACATATGCTGCGCCGCTCATTTCACGGCCGGTACAGGATGCCGCTCACAACGTTGATAAAATTGTTAAAAAAGTTGCGTCAGCATGGGCTTATAAAGTATAATTAGGATAAGAACAAGATTTTTGCAAAGGCCAAACCAAGTGTAAAAGGGGGTTATAAAAATGATGAAGGTTTTGAAGTTTATCCTTGAAAATTGGTACTTAATCTTGATTGCGGGTGTTTTGATTGGCGGATTCATCTATCGGAAGGTGACCCATCAGCCGTTTAAAGGCGATATTCCGCCTGTTGGTGTAATGAATGATCTTCCGAGCAGTGTCACGGGCATGAATAAGCACAGTGATAAAATGTAGTGGCGGGTAACATGTTTATCAAAGATATTTTTTTCGATTGGGAGCACATGGCGAGCGAAGAATGGACAAAGGCGGTGAACTATACGTGAAACTATCAATCATATCCCTTGCTTTCTTGGTAATCATTCTGCTTGTAATCGGCTATTTCGTCAAGCAGTCGATGAAATACAAGACAGAAAAAGAAAAGGATGCAAGCAAAAAGGGCTTTCTTGCATACCTTTTGACGAACAGCCTGCTGATAGGCTGGCTGGTGTATAAGAAAAATAATACAAATGACCGTTTATGATGCGCTGGTTAATCTGCCAGTGATTTGTAGTAAAGCATGCAGTGGCAGTAGCCCTCAAAGTTCGGGTCTTTAATCTGGTCTTTGAATTCTTGACACATGCATTTGGTGGCGTCCGTGCGTTCCCTTCGGCACGGACAGTAGCCGCCGGTTCTTTCAAGCCCTTCTTTTACAGTTTTGACAATTTCTTCGTTTGGATTTAATGTTATTTTCATTTTGCACCTCTAATTTTATCCGGCTGCAGCAGAAGCTGCAATCACTCAAGTTGTAACCGATTATAGGGCACGGCGGCGAAAATGTCAAGAGGTGCATAAAATTATGGGTTTTACCGTAAAAGAAAATTCCTCTTGACTTTATGATATCAAAATGATATCATAAAGATACAAAAGGGAGGAATGAAATATGGAAGAAAAAGTTTTACAAGGTAAGAAAAATGGAATGTTGGTACTGCTTTTGACAATCGCTTTGTTTTTAGCAGCGGGCATCGGGCTGGTTTTCGCGATTGGATCCTATATGAGAGGCTCAATCGTCCTTATTTGCATCGCATGGCTTGCGCTTGGCTGGATCCCGCTTCTCGGACTTAAGATACTGAAACCGCAGGAGGCTTTAGTGCTGACCTTATTCGGAAAGTATTACGGAACACTGAAGGGCGAAGGCTTTTACTTCGTTAATCCGTTCTGCAGTGGTGTGAACCCGGCGGCGCAGACGAAGCTGAATCAGTCCGGCGATGTGGACAGCGGCAAGAAGAACGCGCTTGGTTTGGCGCTTGCGGGAAGCGATACCGCAGCAAAGGTTGTTGAAGCAGGCGGCAAGAAGATTTCGATGAAGATTATGACGCTGAACAACAACAAGCAGAAGGTTAACGACTGTCTCGGAAATCCGGTTGAAATCGGGATTGCGGTTATGTGGCGCGTGCAGAACACCGCGAAGGCAGTCTTCAATGTAGATAACTTTAAAGAATATCTAAGCCTGCAATGTGATTCCGCTCTGAGAAACATTGTAAGAATTTACCCTTACGATGTCGCGCCGGGAATCGATACGACCGGAGATGGGATTGCAGATGAAGGCAGTTTGAG
>FR882023.1:5341-24313 GCA_000435615.1 Firmicutes bacterium CAG:238
GGCTCTTCCGAGGTGGTTGCACAGAGAATCAAAGACGAGATTCAGTCCAAGGTCAATGAGGCAGGACTTGAAATACTGGAAGCGAGAATTACTTATCTGGCATATGCGCCTGAGATTGCGGCTGTAATGCTGCAGAGACAGCAGGCGAGCGCAGTTGTTGACGCACGCGCGATGATTGTGGACGGTGCGGTCGGCATGGTGAAGATGGCACTTGAAAAACTGGATGAGGACGGAATTGTGAATCTGGATGAGGAACGCAAAGCTGCGATGGTTTCCAACCTGCTTGTAGTCCTTTGCGGAAGTCACGACGCGCAGCCGATTGTAAATTCCGGCTCCTTATATTAAAAAATGATAAACATGAGGTGAAACCTTGGCAGAAAAGAAACAAGTTCCGCTGCGAATCTCCGCGAAATTATTTGAGGAAATCGCCGCGTGGGCGGAGGATGATTTTCGGTCCGTCAACGGACAGATTGAGTATCTTTTGACGGAGTGCGTCAGACAGCGTAAGAAAAACGGCAAATATGTAGGTGAAGAAATCGATAAACCTTTGGATATTGATATCTGATATTAAAACTTTAACGAAATACGAAAAGCCTGCCGGGCAGTCCTATTTTGACTGCTCATGCAGGCTCTTTTGGTTTATCACAGCGTATCGTCCCGGATGGAAAAAAGCATCCGCTAAAAAACACCTGAAGTTTTTAATTTTTTAATTCGATATTTTCGGTACGGTGCAAACAAAACCCCGAGTCCTCTGTTGTAAGCCTTAAAGCCCCAGACACTGTAAAACGAATCCTTCATTTTGGCTTTGCGCGTGTAACCACGAACTCTGCCGCCCCACTGTGCGATTCTGCCTTCGCGGATTGCCTTGATTAAATCGTTATTAGACGTTATATCGCAGTCAAACAAGGTGTAGGCCATTCCGACATAGGCTTCGTCGTGTGCATCTGAACCACCGAGGCAAGGCTTTTTTAGCTTTTCGGCAAGCTCAGAAGCCGCATAGTTGGATTCTTTCTTTTCACAAGTATTAAAGCCCTCGATAAAGTCAACTTTATGCAGAATTTCGGGATGCTGCTTCAACTTTTTAAAAAACATCGCACTGGAACTGCGGTTGCCAAAAGGATGCGCCGGTCCTAAAATACCGCCGAACGTATGCACGATATGTATCAGCAGATCCACAGGCATTCCGCGAACCTGTAAAATTTTCAGGTGCAGATGATCAGGCATAATGACAAGAAAATGCCCTGCGTCTTTCGTATCATATTCAATCCCGGCAAGAACGCGAAAATCCCCTCCTTTGGATTCTTTTCCTGACTTCAGCCATTTGCGGTATCCCTTATATGAATCATGATCGGTAATTAACATTCCATCAAATCCCTGAGCCGACAAAAGCTCTATATATCTTTCCACGCTGACACTCGAGTCGATGGAGCCTCCTTTTGTGTGACAGTGCATATCAAATTTCATCATAATTCTATTTTAGCACAATCGCAGACAAATAAAAGACTTTTTTTATGTTAAAATATTCAAAATGTGCATTATTGACAAAATTCGATTTTGAGAATAAACTTTAAAGAAAATAAAAAGAAAGCGAAGCGTATAAGAATGACAAGAGAAATTACAGAAAGAACGATTGAACTCAGAAAAAAATTACATTCAATGCCGGAAGCGTCCATGAATGAGACCAAAACGAAAAAAGCGCTGATGCGTTTTATCGGTGAAAACACGAAACTTGAAATAACAGACAAAGGCAAATGGTTTTATGTGGTAAAACGTGCAGGAAAGGAAAACGCGGAGGCAATCGCATTTCGCGCGGACATGGATGCTGTCTGCGGCAAAGACGGAAAGCCGGGCCATTACTGCGGTCACGACGGGCACTCTGCGATATTGGCGGGATTTGCGATGTGGCTTGACGGTGTGGAAACGGATAAAGATGTGTATTTGATTTTTCAGCCGGCGGAAGAAACCGGAAAAGGCGCGAAGATTTGCGCAGGACTGCTTGCCGAGAAGAATATCAAGTACATATTCGGAATGCATAACATACCGGGCTGGCCGGAGAAAAACATACTCATAAGAAAAGGAACTTTTGCGTGTGCCTCAACCGGGCTTGAAATTGCAATGGTCGGAACACCGAGTCATGCAGGATATCCGGAGGCCGGCAAGAATCCGGGGTATGCACTTGCCAGACTGCTGCTTGCCGTGCAGGAGCTGACGGCAAGAATCAAGGAAGAAAAAGGTTTTGTGCTTATGACCTTGATCGGAATGGATATCGGCAGTGCAAATTACGGGGTCTGTGCATCGGAAGGAACGCTCAGAATGACGGTGCGTGCCGAAAAAGAAAGCATTTTCGAGGAATATGTATCCCGGATACGCGCTCTTGCCGAGGCAGAGGCCGAAGCGGACGGGCTTGCAATAAAAATAGAAGAAATTGAAAGATTCCCGGCAACCGAGAACTGCGACGAGGCATGCGACATCGCTATGGCGGCAGCCAATGCCAACGGTTATGCCGTCCTGCAGCTTGAAGAGCCGATGAGATGGTCCGAGGATTTCGGGACTTATCTGAAGACCTGCAACGGTGCGTTTTTCGGAATCGGAGACGGATGTGAATATGCACAGCTTCACACCGAAAACTATGAGTTCCCGGACGAAATAACGGAAACAGCTCTTAACATGTTTGCGGAAATCCTTTGATCAGCGGCATGGGGCTTACCCTGGATAAATCCGCATTTTCTTTACAATACGCTTGATTCCATCCGCATACAAGCCGAACTTGGCGGAGACAAAATAGAATAACACACAATCGGATACATGCAGAGAAAGCACAGGGCATCCTGCGCTTTTTTCTATAAAAAGAACACATTTGTATGCAAAATCGGACTATTTACACGTACAGAATTGGGCTAAAATGGCAGCATGAAGAAGGGGCTTGATTTGAGCAGGAAAGGAGACCACGAAATGGAAAAAGCAAAGAATATAATCGAAATAAAGAACCTTCACAAAAGTTTTGGGGAGGTACATGCGGTAAACGATTTGAGCTTCTGCGTCAAAGAAGGAGAACTTTTCGCTTTTCTGGGCATCAACGGTGCAGGAAAGTCAACGACGATCGACATCATCTGCGGGCAGCTTGCAAAGGACAGCGGAGAGGTATATATAAAGGGAAAAACTCACAAGGAAGACAGAGACAGCATTAAGCGAAGCATCGGGGTTGTTTTTCAGGACTCCGTGCTGGACAAAGACCTGTCGGTCCGCGACAATCTGCAAAGCAGAGCGGCGCTTTACGGAATTACCGGAAAGAAATTTGAAAAACGCGTCAGCAAGCTCGCAGAACTTTTGGATTTTTCGGATTTGATGAAAAGAACGGTCGGAAAGCTTTCGGGAGGTCAAAGAAGACGAATCGATGTGGCAAGGGCACTTCTGCACAAGCCGGAGATTCTGATTTTGGATGAGCCGACCACGGGACTCGACCCGAAAACAAGAAGTCTTTTGTGGCAGGTCATAGATGACCTGAGACGCAGAGAAAACCTGACGGTTTTTCTTACGACACACTACATGGAAGAGGCTGCGGACGCGGATTATGTGATTATTCTTGATAAAGGCAGAATTGCGGCGCAGGGGACACCGCTCAGCCTGAAAAATGAATATGCCGGAGATTATATTACTCTCTACGGGGTTTCCGAAGAGGAAGTACATATGCTCGGAGCGCCATATGAAGAGGTAAGAGACGGATTCAAGCTTTCGGTCTCCGACACGGCGGCGGCAACGCGGATGATACTGAAGCATCCGGAAATCTTTCAGGATTATGAGATTATAAAAGGGAAAATGGACGATGTATTTCTTGCCGCAACCGGCAAGAAACTTACAGGAGGGATTGAGAAATGAGAACAGCAGGACTTGGGGCGCTTACGAAGCGAAATGTAAAATTGTATTTTAAAGATAAGGGGATGTTTTTCAGCTCACTGATAACACCGCTGATTCTGCTTGTATTGTATACAACATTCTTAAAAAATGTTTTTGAAGATTCGTTCAGGGGGGCGCTGGATGCTGCGGGTGCTGCTGTCTCTGACAGCATTATAGGCGGATGCGTAGGCGGACAGCTTGTTTCCTCGCTTCTTGCCGTAAGCTGTGTGACGGTTGCGTTTTGTTCGAATCTCCTTATGGTTCAGGACAAAATCAGCGGGGCGAGAAGGGATTTAACGGTTACGCCGGTTCATTCGGGAACGCTTGCACTGAGCTACTATGCGGCGTCTCTTCTGAGTACTCTGATTATCTCATTCGCAGCATCTGCAGTATGCTTTGCCTATCTCGCAGCGGAAGGCTGGTATCTTTCAACGGCGGACGTTGCAGCCGTAATCGGCGATGTGATTCTGTTGTGCCTGTTCGGAACTGCGCTTTCTTCCTGCGTGAACTTTCCGCTTACAACGCAGGGTCAGGCCTCGGCAGTCGGAACGATTGTCAGTGCAGGCTACGGATTTATCTGCGGAGCATATATGCCGATTTCTCAATTCTCGGACGGACTTCAAAAAGTTCTTTCCTTCCTCCCGGGGACATACGGAACCAGCATGCTGAGAAATCATGCACTGCGCGGCGTATTCGAAGAAATGTCCGACCACGGATTTCCGGATCAGGTGATCGAATCCATCAGGGACAGTGTAGACTGCAACATATATTTTTACGGCGATAAGGTTTCGATTGGAAACATGTACATAATATTGCCTGCTTCCATCGCAATCCTGGTTGCATTGTATGTTTTGATGAACGTAATTAAGGCAAAGAGAGAAAAATAGGAAGCGAGCAAAGAAAATAAATTAAAAAAACTCTCAAAAAACAGTTGACAAAAAGGGAAAGATGTCGTATTCTATATTTAGAATTATTCTAATTCTAAAAGTGAGGTGTTAAAAATGTCGAAATACGGAGATGAGATTTTGGATATTATTCTGAACTCCACCCAGCACCCTACGGCTGAACAAATCTTTATGGAAATGAAAAAAAAGAATTCTAAGATTGTTCAGGCAACCGTATATAATAACTTAAAGACACTTGCCGAAAGCGGAAAGGTGATTCGAATATCGCATCCGGGCTTTCCGGATCGATATGACAACACGACAAGGCACGATCACATCATCTGCAAGGTGTGCGGCGGCATATCGGATACCCGCCTCGGCGACCTGACAGAATCGATTGAAACGCAGCTTGGACACAAGATAGATTCCTACGACTTGCGAGTCTACTACAAATGCCCAAACTGCAGCAAAAAATGAAAAGGAAAAGGAGAATATGACATGGAAAAACTTACGAAATATGCAGGAACACAAACCGAAAAAAATCTTGAAGCAGCTTTTGCAGGCGAATCACAGGCAAGAAACAAGTATACCTTCTTTGCATCGGTTGCGAAGAAGCAGGGCTTCGAACAGATTGCCAGCCTTTTCTTAAAGACGGCAGACAACGAAAAAGAACATGCAAAAATGTGGTTCAAGGAGCTGAACGGAATCGGCGATACGGCACAGAACCTGCTCGCAGCAGCCGAAGGTGAAAACTACGAATGGACAGACATGTATGATGAATTCGCAAAGACTGCAGAGGAAGAAGGATTCCCGGAACTTGCAGCAAAATTCCGTCTTGTGGGTGAAATCGAAAGACATCATGAAGAAAGATACCGCGCGCTGCTTACAAATGTTGAAACGGCATCGGTATTTGCAAAGAGTGAAGTTAAGGTGTGGGAATGCAGAAACTGCGGACATATCGTAGTGGGAACCGCAGCACCGGATGTGTGCCCGACTTGCAATCATCCGCAGAGTTATTTCGAAGTACATGCTGAAAATTATTAATAGCAAAACCGTATAAGTAATATAAAAAATTTTGGGAGGACAAAAAAATGAAAGAACAGAAATTCTATATTTGCAAACATTGTGGTAATTTAGTAGCTATGGTTAACGAAAGCGGCGTGCCGCTCATCTGCTGCGGAGAAGAAATGCATGAACTTGTTCCGGGAACGGTTGATGCTGCAGTGGAAAAACACGTTCCTGTTTACAAAGCTGAAGGGAACAAGGTAACGGTGGAAGTGGGAAGCGTGGAACATCCGATGCTTCCGGAACACTATATTCAGTGGATTTGGCTTAAGACAAAATTCGGCGGACAGCTTGCAAAGCTGAAGCCGGAAACAAAACCGGAAGCAGTGTTTGCACTTGCAGACGGAGATGAAGTGGAAGCGGTTTACGAATACTGCAACCTTCACGGACTTTGGAGAGCGTAATTATCAACTAAAACCTTAAAAAATCGGCGAATCCGCACATGCGGGTCCGCCGATTTTTGTAAGCAGCTTATTTCTGTTCAGGCTTTGCATCCTCAAGTTTCTTGAGCTGTCTTGTGAAGAAAACATCCGAAATGAAATCCGAAAGACCGCTTACGAAAAGTCCAAGGCCGAGCATGAAGAATAATACTTTTGCAGTCGAAAACGGGTTCATCATAACGATGATTCCGAATAATGCAATGACAACGGATGCGATGAGCACCCCTTTGGAAGTGCCGTAGCCGAATTTCTTGAAGTTGATTACGTTTTGGATTCCTTCGAGTCCTTTGTATGTAATCATAAATCCGAGGATAAACGGTATGAGCGCAATAATCATAGTGCCTTTCAGCCAAAGGAAAATGCCGAGGATGATAAGGCTCACGCCGATTGCAAATCCGTTTGTGTCTTCTGCGATTCTGGTTTCGACTTTTATTACCGCATAGCCGAGAATCTTGGCGATGCCGAAGATGATTACGCACGCAGCCAAAAGCGCACATATTACATTTTCAACTTTTTGCGGCCATATCATCAATGCCAGACCGAACAGGATGTAAATCAACGATGTTGTGAATTTCATGATTCCTGAATTTTTCATAGTGTATCTGTCCTTTCTTTTAACCTTTCCCAAACCGGTCGTAAAGACCGGTTCACAGTAAGTATACCACAAAATTCGCAGACTTGTTAAGAAAATGCAAGAATATTGTTGCTTTTGTATGAAATAAAGAACTGGAACCTTAAGGAAAAACATGTTAAAATATCGGTAAGAACCACTGTAGCTGTTTAAAGTCATAAACTGACTTGGCTGTGAGAAAGGAGAAAGGAATGGTAAAAGAGATGAAAAGAAAATTATTTGTATGCCTTCTGGCGCTTGTGCTTATCGTTACTCTAATGCCGGCTGCGGCGTTTGCGGAAAATCCAGGGGGAAGCGGTGTCTCCATTGAGGGCGACGGACTGACGCCTGAAATTGATCCGACGACGGGCGTAACTTTTACGGTATTTAAGTTTGAGAGGGTGGGTAACGAAATGCGTCCCCTTGAAGGAGCTGAATTTACACTTACGGATGTTGCAGACCACAGTAAAGTTTACGGACCGATAACCTCTGATGAGAGTGGTGATGCAATATTTAACAACATTCCGGACGGAACATATGAGTTACGAGAAACTCGGGCACCGGAAGGATATTGGCGCAATCCGCTTCCGGAAAAGTATGAAGTAAGCGAAGGAACCATATATAGAGTCTATAGTGCTGAAGGTAAATTTCCATGCGATGGTAAAATTGAATATTCAAATAGCAAACCAAAAGAAAAAATCGTTAAAATAAAACTCGACAAAAAAGTTGAAACAGCCGGGACTCAAGCTGCAGATGAAAACAAACAGTTCAAGGCAAGGTTAAGCTTTGTAAATTTTGAATCGAATATTCCGGTAGTAGTAGAAAGTTATGATACTTATTTTAAAGCCGGAGATGAATTTTTAAAGTTTAAAATTCTCATCAATTGTCTGAGACAAAGTGAAGATGTAGGAGTTTATTTACAAGAAGTTCCGGATACAGACTCATCTTGGCAGTATGATAACAAAATATATCAAGCGCTATATCGGGGAACGAGTGCTATTTCTCTTGATAACGAAGATGAGGAGATAATAGAAGATACAATAGATGCTCTTTGGAAAGTGGATTCAAATTATAGACCAATCGTAGCAGAACCTAGTGGAGAACCACAACCTACAGAGGTCGCAACCTTCACAAACATCTACACTGCCTATAGCGGCGGGGGGGGGGGGGGAGGCGGGGGGGCCTTGTAGAAAACATTACGAGATATTATAACATCAAGGTTAACGGCGGAAAGGCTTTAGACTTTCTCGGAAGTGAAGTGACTCGCGCAAGCTCCGGCAGCACAATTCAGGTGCAGGCGGATGCCGCAGCTGAAGGCAAGGTATTCAAAGGCTGGGAAGTTGTGCAGGGTGGAATCACTGCAGGCGAGGCATCGGATTTTTCCTTTATAATGCCGCGTGCAGATGTGGAACTGACGGCTGTATATGAAGATACCGCAGTAAAAGAGCCGGATATCAAAGACCCGACAGAGCCTGAGCAGCCGGATGAGGATGCAGAAGAGCAGAAGGAGACTCCGGTTCCGAAAACAGGGGATTCTATGACAATGGAACTTGTGCTGTTTGCAGTACTGGCAGCAGGAGCGGCATTTGGCATGAAAAAAGCATACAATAAGACAAAGTAAGCAGAGCAAAGAAAAAGCTTAATATCTAAAAGATAACAGGCAGCCTGATCTTGAGACGGACTCAAGCAAAAGGCTGTCTGTTTTGCATGATTAACCATTGTGCGTATGCAGATATTTCTCGCGGGTAGCCATGCCGCCGCGTAGATGACGCTCCGCTTTATTGTTTTCCAAAACGTTTTTTACTTCGAGGGCCAACGCCGGATTGACCTCAAGGAGTCTTTCGGTTACATCCTTGTGGACGGTTGATTTGCTTACGCGAAACTTCTTCGCTGCCGCTCTGACTGTGGAATTGGTGTTTACGATGTAATGAGCCAGCTCAAGTACTCTTTCCTCTATATAATCCTTCATTGGCAGACACACACTCCTTGCTTATTCGTTAAGACAATATATGCTGCGTGCCGAAGAAATATCACAGAGATTTATCACTGTCGGAGGAAGTGCGAAAAATCGGTTATGTACCTTAAAAAATGCACAAAATCCGCAAAAAATTCATTGACTATTTTGTATACAAGATGTATTCTAATATAGGTTTATGTATACATTATACAACATTAGGAGGACACAAAGAGAATGAGAAAAGAATGGGAAGGTTTTATTGCCGGAAATTGGACAGAAAATATCGACGTGGAAGAGTTCATTAAACTGAACTATCATCCATATGACGGAGACGGAAGTTTCCTCGCAGGAGCAACGGAAAGAACGAAGGAATGTCTCGACAAAGTTCAGGAACTTCTTGTTGCAGAAAGAAAAGCAGGCGGCACATTAAAGGTTGACGCAAGCAGAATCATGAGAATCAACGCGTTTGGACCGGGATACATCGTTCCGGGCAAGGACATCATCGTGGGACTTCAGACAGACGAACCGCTCAAGAGAGGTATCTGCCCGTTTGGCGGAATCAAGATGGTAAGAGAAGAAGTAAAGGAATACGGACAGGAACTGCCGAAAGAAATCGACAATATGTTTAACTACATAACGACTCACAACGACGGCGTTTTCAAGGCATATTCCAACGAAATGAGACAGGTAAGACACCTTGGATACATCACAGGTCTTCCTGATGCATACGGCCGCGGAAGAATCATCGGTGACTACAGAAGAGCAGCCCTTTACGGAATCGACTACCTGATCGAAGAAAAGAAAAAAGACCACGAAACAATCGCATCCAGACACGTGATGAACGAAGAAAACATCAGAACAGCGGAAGAAATCACGAACCAGATTAACGCTCTTAAGGAAATCAAGAAGATGGCAGAAAGCTACGGCTTTGATATTTCCGGACCGGCAAAGGACGTTAAAGAAGCAATTCAGTGGACATATTTTGCATACCTTGCAGGCATCAAGGAAGAAAACGGTGCAGCAATGTCCATCGGCAGAACTTCCACATTCATTGACATATATGCAGAAAGAGACCTTGCAAACGGTACTTACACAGAAGAACAGATTCAGGAATTCGTTGACGACTATATCTTAAAGCTTAGAGTGGCTCGGCACCTCAGAACAAACGAATACAACGAATTATTCGGCGGAGACCCGATGTGGATTACAGAAGGTATCGGCGGCGTAGGCATGGACGGAAGACATAAAGTAACAAAGAACTCCTACAGAGTCCTTCAAACACTTTACAACCTCGGACCTGCACCGGAACCAAACCTTACGGTATTATGGTCGGAAAAACTTCCGGAACCGTTCAAGAAGTTCTGTGCACAGGTTTCCATCGATACAGACTCCATCCAGTACGAAAACGACGACAAGATGAGACCATTCTATGGCGAAGACTACTCCATCGCTTGCTGCGTATCCGCAATTCAGATGGGACAGCAGATTCAGTTCTTCGGCGCAAGATGCAACCTCGCTAAGATTCTTCTTCTTGGTTTAAACGGTGGTATCGATGAAAGAACAGGCGAACATGTTGGTCCGCAGATGGAACCGGTAGGCGACGGCCCAATCGATTTCGAAGTTGCATGGGAAAGATTCAATATCTATCTTGCATGGCTCTGCGAATTATATGTAAACATCATGAACATCATTCACTTCATGCATGACAGATACGATTACGAAAGCTCCCAGATGGCATTCCTCAACTCCGAACTGAAGAGACTTATGGCATTCGGCGTTGCAGGATTCTCCGTTGCTGCAGACTCGCTTTCCGCAATCAAATATGCAAAGGTTTATCCGATCAGAGACGAAAATGGTGTAATCGTTGACTACAGAACAGAAGGCGAATTCCCGAAATACGGAAATGACGATGACAGAGTAGACGAAATCGCAGTTAAGATCTCCGAAAGAACCATCGAAGAATTAAGAAAACACCCGGCATACAGAAATGCCGTTCACACATTATCCGTACTCACAATCACTTCAAATGTAATGTACGGAAAGAAGACAGGAAACACGCCTGACGGAAGAAGAGCAGGAACTCCGTTTGCACCGGGAGCAAACCCTATGCACCAGAGAGACAATCACGGAGCAATCGCATCCTTAAACTCCGTATCCAAGATTGACTGGGATACTTGCCAGGACGGCGTTTCCAACACATTCTCCATCACACCGGAGACACTCGGAAAGAACCCTGAAGAAAGAGCAGACATCCTCAAGGGACTTCTCGAAGGATACTTCAAGAGAGGCGCACATCACCTCAATGTAAACGTACTCAACAGAGCGGTATTGGAAGACGCATACGAAAATCCGGATAAATATCCGAACCTTACGGTAAGAGTTTCCGGATACGCAGTAAGATTCAACGCACTGTCAAAGAACCACCAGAAAGAGGTAATCGCAAGAACTTTCCACGAGTCTATCTACTAAGTGCGATCCCAAATGGGAAAGGCAATAAGCGATGATTGGAAAAATTCACTCAATAGAAACCTTTGGCGCCGTAGACGGACCGGGCATCCGAACTGTGTTTTTTATGCAGGGATGCCCGGCAAGGTGCCTGTACTGCCACAACCCGGATTCGTGGCCTTATGACGGCGGCGAAAAGATCGAGGTTGAGGAAATTGTGCACTGGGCGCTCAGAGGCAAACCGTATTACGGCGGGAAAGGCGGCGTGACATTCAGCGGAGGGGAACCTTTGCTGCAGGCCAAATTTCTCACAGAGGCAATGCATGCATTGCATAAAGAAGGAATAAAGAGCGCAATTGATACGAGCGGAACTTATATCGACGATTACACCGAAGATGCAATCCGCATCTGCGATTTGGTCCTTCTTGACATCAAAAATCCGGATCCGGAGAGGTTCGAAATTATAACCGGAAGAAAGCAGGAGACTCTTTACGATCTGATTGACATCATCAATCGTCAAAAGAAGCACGTATGGATACGCCATGTCGTTGTTCCGGATATAAACGACACCCCTGAGGACATGGAAGCCCTCAACGAGTTTCTCAAAAAGATAAGATATGTTGACAAAGTGGAGCTTTTGGGCTATCATACTATGGCAGTAGAAAAGTATGGGAAGCTTGGAATCACTTATAGGCTGAAGGGAGTACCCGCGATGGACGGGGCAAAGCTCCTGGAACTGCAGAAGCTCATACATAAGCCTTCCGAGGCGGTGAGCCGTGCGGTCTTGTGATTCGAAAAGGGATTACGGATGGAAAACACTTTAATTTATGACAAACCGATAAATATCGGAAATATACTGGAATTCACTGTGCCGACAATGATTCGTATGCTGTTCGTTTCGATGTACACAATCGTTGACGGCATTGTTGTTTCCAATTATGTCGGGAGTCTGGGACTTTCGGCAATTAACATTGTGTTTCCGGTTTTGAACATCTGCATGGCGGTAACCTTCGTCTTTGAAATGGGTGGAAACGCCCTTATCGGCAAATTGCTCGGCGAGGGAAAGAAGGAGCAGGCATGCAGCTTTTTCAGCCTTATTATGATTATAAACCTGGCTGTCATGGCGATCATGATGGCTGTTTTTCTTGCATGGGGCGAAGAAATTTATATGCACATCGGAGCGGATGAAGAACTGCTTCCTTATTGCATGGAATACGGAACGATAATGGTTTTGGCAGGGCCTGTGTGGTCGCTCCAGATTTTGTTTCAGGGATTTTTGGTAACTGCGGACAGACCGCATCTGGGACTTTGGCTTTCGGTCGGCGCGGGAGTAATGAACGTGGGACTTGATATTCTGCTTGTGGGATACATGAACTTCGGCATTGCGGGGGCGGCGTATGCATCCATGGCAGGAATGATGGTTGCGGGACTTTTGCCGCTTTTCATATTCTTTAACAAAAAAAGCATTCTTCATTTCGAAAAGCCTGCATGGATGGGCAGAAACCTTCTCTATTCCATGGGAAACGGTGCTTCGGAAATGGTTACGAGCCTTTCGAGCGCAATCACAACGGCCCTCTTTAATCTGCAGATGATGGCGATCGTCGGAGAAAAAGGGGTTGCCGCAATCAGTGCAGTGCTTTATCTGCAGTTTGTGTTTGTGGCGATATTTATAGGCTTTTCTATGGGCGTGGGTCCGATTTTCAGCTACAATTACGGTTCGGGAAACCGTGACAACATAAAGAAGCTTTTCGCCATTTCAATGAAGATCGTCGCAATTATTTCAATATCGATGTTCGCGATAGCTGAGATCTTTGACCGGCCGCTTGTAATGATTTTTGCGTCGCATGATGCACTGCTGGCGGATCTTATGGTTACGGGATTTCGCATTGTGGCCGTGAGCGTGCTGTTCAGCGGAATCAATATTTTTGCTTCGGGATTCTTTACGGCACTCAACAACGGAAAAATCTCGGCATTTATTTCAATTTTGCGAACGCTTGTATTCGAGGCCGGAGCACTGCTTCTGCTTCCGCGGCTGTTTGCACTTGACGGAGTATGGTGGGCACTTCCGACTGCCGAAATCGCAGGCAGTGCGGTGATTCTGGTGCTTTTGCTCAAAAACAGGAAGATTTATGGCTATTAATTTAGATTTTTTCACAAAAAAATACAAAAAAGGTATTGACAAAACATAAATCGAGTGGTAAACTTCGTGTATATTCAATAGAAAACCTTTGAGGGAGAAGTAAAACTGATTTACGGTCTCACAGCGAACCCGGGGCGGTGGAAGCCGGGCAGATGCAGATTCAGAATAATGGGCTCCTGAGGGCGAGGGGAAAGCGCCAAGGCGTGAGTATCTGAGACGAGGCTCCTGCGTCAGTGGAGAGGAGTGTGATGGCACTCTGCAGAGGGGGTTTTGCGTAAGCAGAATCAAACAAGGTGGCACCGCAGGTATAACCTGTCCTTGAGTTATTCAGGGACAGGTTTTTTTAATTTTCTGAAGGAGGATACAAAAATGAAAAAGACAATGAAAAAAGTAATGGCAGTATTTATGATTTTGGCAGTAACGGCAGTGATGATGATGGGCTGTGGCAATGACAACGGGACTGACGGCGAAACCGTGAGGATCGGAATCCTTCAGCTCACTGAGCACCCTTCGCTTGATACAATCAGAGAAAGCATCATAGAAGGACTTGCAGACGAAGGATATGTCGACGGAGAGAACATCACAATCGACTATAAAAACGGTCAAAACGACATGACGAACATGAAGACCATCGCGCAGGCATTCGTTGCTGACAAATGCGATGTAATCGTTGCAATCGCAACACCGGCGGCACAGGCGGTTCTCAGCGAAACCACCGAGATTCCTATCATATTTGCAGCGGTAACGGACCCTGTGGATGCAGCACTTGTTGATTCCCTTGAAGTTCCCGGCGGAAATGTGAGCGGAACTTCCGACGAAGTATCGGCAGAAGCAATCATGGATCTTGCAAAGGAAATTACACCGGGATTCAAGACGATCGGAGCACTCTACAGTGCAGGCGAGGACAATTCCGATTCCGTTATAAAGGGTCTCAAGGAATATGCGGACAAGAACGGATATGAAGTAGTGGAATCCACAGTTACAAATACAAGCGAAGTTTAGCAGGCAGCGCAGTACCTTGCAGACAAGGCGGATGTGGTTTATTCCCCAATCGACAATACCATCGCATCTGCAATGGCGGTTGCTTCCGAAACATTCAACAATTCAAAAGTACCGTTCTATGTAAGCGCGGACTCCATGGTTAAGGACGGCGGACTTGCAACGTACGGAATCGACTACACGGTTCTCGGAAAGGAAACGGCAAAGATGGTCGCTCAGGCTTTGGGAGGTGCTGACGTTTCAACGATGGCAGTCGTAAAAATGAGCGATATGAACATCTATGTAAATACGAAGACTGCGGATGCAATCGGCGTTCAAATTCCGCAGGACATTCTTGACAAGGCAACGGTTTTGGAATAAGGAGAAACATTTTATGATGACATTTGGCGCCCTTTTGGGTTCGCTGGAGCTGGGAATGATATATGCAATTCTGGCTTTGGGAGTATTTCTATCATTTAGAACTTTGAATATGCCGGATTTGACGGTAGATGGCTCTATCGTTACCGGAATGGCGGTTTCGGCAATGGTATGCGCCGGCGGCGGGAATCCTTTTCTCGCCCTTATCGGTGCATTCATAGGAGGAGGTTTTGCGGGACTTGCAACAGGCCTTCTTCATACAAAACTGAAAATTCAGGCAATTCTTGCGGGAATCCTCGTAATGATGGCAGCCTATTCGGTGAACCTGAGAATCATGGGAAAAACGCCGAACATCCCGCTTACAAAAAGCGAAACGATATACAAAATCGCCGACCGTATCATGGATCCGACTTACGGCGGAATCATAATCAATGTGATTCTGCTTGTGCTGATAATTACCGTTTTGTATATGTTCCTGCAGACAAGGCTCGGTTTTGTTTTCAGAGCTACCGGGGACAATGAGGACATGGTAAAAGCATGCGGGGTTTCCTGTGACGCGATGAAGCTGATGGGGCTTGCGGTTTCAAACGGCTTCGTGGGTCTGGCAGGCGGAATGCTCGCACAGAACCAAGGCTTTGCGGACATCAACAGCGGTGTAGGCATGATGGTCATCGGTCTTGCATCGGTAATCCTCGGAGAAGTAATCTTCGGCACGAAAACCTTGCTTAGAAGACTTATTGCGGCATCGCTCGGAGCGGTTGTTTACCGAATCATAATGGCGCAGGCTTTGTATATGGGTATGGAATCCACGGACATGAAACTGGTATCGGCGGTCATCGTTGCGATAGCTTTGTCGCTCGGACTTTTGGGAGAAAAGGGCAGCAAGCTTCACCTTAAGCTTAAAAAGAAAGGAGCCGGACAAAGATGAAAAGACTTCTTGATGTAAACGGAATAACCAAAGTGTTCGGCGGCGGAACCGTGAACGAAAAGACGGCACTCAGCGGTGTCAACCTTATCATGAATGAGGGTGACTTTGTTACCGTGATAGGAAACAACGGAGCCGGAAAATCAACGCTTCTCAACTGTATTGCTGGAGTTTTCCCGGTCGATGCTGGAAGCATTGTGCTGGACGGCGAAGACATTACGAAGCAGCCGGAGCACAAGCGAGCACGCTGCATCGGCAGGGTCTTTCAGGACCCGCTCAAGGGAACGGCGTTCGATATGACAATCGAGCAGAATCTGGCAATTGCCTATTACAAAAACAAGCCGAGAGGTCTGCAGCCGGGAATTACAAAGAAAGACCGTGAACTCTTCCGCGAGAAGCTTTCGGTGCTCGGAATGGGCCTCGAGGACAGAATGACAGAGAAGGTAAAACTCCTTTCGGGAGGTCAGAGACAATCCCTTACCCTCCTGATGGCATCCATTGCCAATCCGAAGCTTTTGCTTCTCGACGAACATACGGCGGCACTTGACCCGGCAGCTGCGGCCAAGGTGCTTGAACTCACGGACCGGGTTGCTTCGCGGGAAGGAATGTGCACCCTCATGATTACACACAATATGAAGGACGCGCTTCACTATGGAAACCGGACGATTTTGATGAAAAACGGCAAAATTGTGATGGAACTCGCAGGTGAGGAAAGAAAGGCCATGACGGTCGAAAAACTAATTGAAAAATTCAGCATAGACAATGACAGAATGCTGCTTTAAAAAAACGAACTCCGGAGACTGCAATCTTCGGAGTTTTTGGATTCTCTTTTATTTAAACAAAAAAGTGCGCTGCACATAAACCTTGCATGCGAAGGAAAGCGCGAAGTTTTCCATAAGATATTTGTTGTCTCTGCCCGGGATTTCTTCGTTGCAAATCGAGACTCTGCCTGAAAAAACATCGGAAACGGCATTTTCGATGGCCTCGCAGAAACGGTTGTATGTGATTTCGGTTGCCTCGAGGCTGATGCCGAGTTTAATCAGCTTGCCGATTTCATCCGTGGCATAGCAGTTTTTCAGAATATATACCACGATAATCATGGCAACAGAAAGCTTTGGGTATTTTTTGTTCACAGGTGCGTCGACAATCTTGGCTTTGACATAGTTGTTTACCATGTTCTTTGTCAAGGATGCGGCACCGATTTCGGAAAAAAACGCCCCCAGAGTGGTGTCAATCAGCGCAATCACCTGGTCCATGTAAAGATCCAGTGTCGGCAGTTCGTTCCACCGCGGTATATGAAAATTTTTTATTGTATCATCATGTATTATGCTGTCTTTATTCATTTTTTCACCTCATCGAATACTATAACATACAAAAAGGAGCATGTAAAGGTTGACATTTCAAGCTTTGCATGATAATGTAGTATTGGATACTAGATAAAGGAGATTTTTCCATGGATTATAAAGAAAGAAAAGAATTTGAATTAAAGAGGGCTGAGGAGTTTATCGCAAGCATTAATGCTATGAACGATCCGGACATTATGTACAAGGTGAGCCATCCGATTACGGACCTTAAGGACATGATGAACAAGAGTGTGGAAAGATACGGTGCGGATCATGTGGCATTCAAACAGCGCTTTGCGAAGAATGAGCCTTTCAGGGAAATCACTTACGGGCAGACGCTTGAAGATCTCAATGCACTGGGAACAGCGTTGATCGAGCATGGATTAAAAGATAAAAGAGTTGCGGTTATCGGGGACAACTGTTACCAGTGGGCGTCCTCCTATCTTGCAGTAACATGCGGACTCGGAGTTGTTGTTCCGCTCGACAAGGAACTCGGTGCGAGCGAACTTGAGCAGCTGATAAAGGAAGCAAATTGCGAAGGAATTCTTTTTACGAAGAAGTTCCTCAGCATTTTCCAGGATATAAAAGAAAGAGGAGAAACTGACCTCAGGGTTCTCGTAAACTTAAATGCTGAGAAAGAGGCTGACGGCGTTTTGTCATGGTCGCAGCTTATCGAGGACGGCAAGAAGCTTATCGCAGACGGTGACCGCCGTTACCTTGATGCGGAAATGTATCCGGATGAGATGGGCGTTCTGCTCTTTACTTCAGGAACGACGGGAATTGCCAAGGGCGTTATGCTTTCGCAGACCAATATCTGCTGCGACCTCATGAGTGCGCCTACGCTTCTTGATACAAACGAAAGAGATACTTTCTTCAGCGTGCTGCCTCTGCACCACACATACGAATGTACCTGCGGATTCCTGATGCCGATGTATAAGGGATCGTGCATCGGTTACTGCGAAGGACTGAAATATATCCAGAAAAACCTGCAGGAAATTAAACCGACCTTCTTCCTCGGCGTTCCGCTGATTTTCGAAATGCTTTACAAGGCGATTTGGAAGAACATCCGCAAGCAGGGCAAGGAAGAGACGGTTAAGAAAGTTCTGAAACTCAACAAGGTAACTTCCAAGGTGGGCATCAACCTTAACAAGCTTCTTCTGAAGGATATCCTCAAGGTGTTCGGCGGCAACATGGATATGCTCATCGCCGGCGGCGCGGCAATCGACCCGCAGATTCTGCAGTTTTTCAGAGACCTTGGAATCATGGCACTTCAAGGCTACGGCCTCACGGAATGTGCGCCGATGGCGGCACTCAACCAAGACCTTAATCCGCGCAACGACTCCGTAGGACATGTGCTTCCGGGCGTCGAAGTTAAGATTATCGACAAGAACGAAGACGGAATAGGCGAAATCTGTCTCAAGGGACCGAATGTCATGATGGGATATTACAATATGCCGGAGGAAACGGCGAAAGTACTCGTTGACGGATGGTTCCACACAGGAGACCTCGGCTATGTTGACGGCCCATATATCTATATCACGGGTAGAAAGAAGAATGTCATCATCACCAAAAACGGCAAGAATGTTTTCCCTGAGGAACTTGAATATTACCTCGGAAAGGTTTCGCTCGTATCCGAATCCATGGTATGGGCAGCGCAGGATGACTCCGGACAGGATGATTTAATTGTCGCAACCATTAAACCGGACATGGAAGAGGTTGAGGCTGTAATCGGCAAAGAAGCCGCTGCAGATCCGGAAAAGGTTGAAAAACTCATGTGGCAGGAAGTCGACAAAATCAACAAGGAGCTTCCGTTCTTCAAGAAAATCAGAAGAATCAACATCCGTAAGGAAGAGTTCGAAAAAACCACGGGCAAGAAGATTAAAAGATTTGTCGAATCGAATAAACAGAAATAG
>FR882024.1:0-2210 GCA_000435615.1 Firmicutes bacterium CAG:238
TAGAAACTATCTCTTTTTTGAAAGAACTTGTATGTAAACACGCGAAGACTCACTGGGAAACCCTCAGTGGGTTTTCGCACTTTTTGTTGTTTCTTTTGGGGAAATCAAGTATACTATAAGCAGCGAGTGTCGGACGGAAGACAAGTAAAAATAAAAGATGCAAGACAAGCAGAGGAGGAGATATTATGAGGAAGACAACAAGAACGAAAAAAGGATTTACAATCATGGAAATGCTGATTGTCGTGGCGATTATCGCTGTGCTTGCGGCGATTTTGATTCCGACCTTTAACGGAGCACTTCACAAAGCAAAGGCTGCTGCGGATATCGCAAATGTACGCGCCTATTATGCGGAGCTGCAGACGGAGTATCTATTGACGGGAAAATATAGAGATGAGTATACGGATAATATGACTTTTAGTAAGACAATTGTTTTTAGTGACGGAAGCGAATATGATCTTCAAGTAGGGACATACGGCATTCTACGTATTACCACAGCCTTGGAGCAAGGTAAATCCGGAAAAGAGGGATATTCTATAACCTATGAATGTGATAAGGGCGATCATACGCTTACACTTTAAGAACTTCGAGGAAAATGAGAAAACAGGAAGAGACAAATTATGAGGTTATAATCGTCGGTGCGGGACCGTCGGGGCTGGCGGCGGCATTGACACTGCTTGAGGAAGGAATTTCAGATGTAATCGTAATTGAGCGATTTAAATTTCCGCGATACAAATGCTGCGCCGGATATATTACAGGAAAGACGAAAGCGGTCTATGAGACCTTCGGATTAAATATTGAAGAGGCGCATTACAGTCTGATAAGGGATTTCAACATTTTTTACAGACTGAAAAAACGGCAGACGATTCTTAATAAATTTCTATATACAAACCGCACGATTGATCGGGTGGAACTGGATAACGCTTTTTCAGAGCTTGCGAAATCAAAGGGCATCCAAATAAAAGAGAATACGACGATTTCGGAACATGACGCAGACAAGAAGGAACTGAAACTTTCAAACGGCGAAATTCTTACATATGAAAAGCTTATTTTTGCAGATGGAACGAGCGGATTCGGAAGCCGCCTGCAGCCTGCGCGTAAAAAGAATATTGCCATGCAGCTTGTTTTCCCCAACTCTGCGGCAGAGGAAATTCAGATTCATTTCGGCATTACGAAACGTGGGTACGGCTGGGTCAGCTCTTACGGTGGCTTTACGAATGTCGGACTGACGGATGTTTTCGATAAGTCGGTAAACTATCACGAAGTTTTCGCAGGCTTTCTGAAGCAGCTTGGCTTGCAGGCCGATATGAGCGAGCTTCGAGGCGCCTTTACTCCGATGAAAGTGGGCGAAGGAAAAGCCTGCGAAGATATTTACTTCGTCGGCGATGCAGTCGGTGCCTGCGACCCCATGACGCTATCGGGACTTCGATATGGTCTTGACAGCGGAAGACTTTGCGCGGAGGCGATTGCAAAGAAAGACGATCGCCTGTATTTTGCGTGCATTCGCAAAATGAAGAAGAAGTTTGCACTGATGCGTACCTTGCAAAAGATTTTTTATCTGAAGGTATGTCAGGTTTGTGTATTCGACATCGGCTGCAGGTGCTTTCACCGGGCGATTGCGTATGTATTTAATCATTTTTTTGTGAATAAGAAATAAAAGGACGAAACTGCATTGCTTGTTGTTTCTTTTCTGAAAATCAAGTATACTATGAATAGAAGGAGGGTGAAGGAATGAGCGATACAGTAAAAAAGAAAATCTCCATCGGTGTGGAGGATTTTAAAGAAATCATTGATAAAGACGGATATTTCGTCGATAAAACTTTGATGATTGAGAAACTGATTGAAAGTCAGGCGAAGGTTACTTTGTTTACGCGACCAAGACGGTTCGGCAAGACACTCAACCAGTTCATGATTCGCCGCTTTTTTGAGGACGAGTGTACCGAAAAGGGCGAGAAAGTCGATAACGGTTATCTCTTCGAAGGGCTGAAAATAGCAGAGTGCGGCGAAGAAATCCTCAAACATCAGCAGCAGTATCCGGTGATTTTTCTGACTTTAAAGTCAGCGAAGCAGCCGACATACGAAATGGCGTATGCATGCCTTGTGGACGAAATCTGCATGGAACTAAAGAAGCGCATCAGCGAGGAATACAAACGGCATAGATATGTTCTGCAGGGGGAAATCCTGACAGCAGATGAAAAAGCCCGCTTTGAGGC
>FR882024.1:2246-2533 GCA_000435615.1 Firmicutes bacterium CAG:238
CAACCGCAGAGCGGGTAAGGAAGAGCTTGCGAAAGCCTTCGCGTTTCTTTCGATGTGCCTTTTTAAATACCATAAAAAGAAAGCAATTATCCTCATCGACGAGTACGATGTGCCGCTGGAAAATGCGTATTTCAGAGGCTTTTATGACGAGATGATTGACTTCATCCGCTCGCTCTTTGAATCGGCACTCAAGACCAATCCGTACCTTGAAAGAAGTGTGATTACGGGGTGTCTTAGAATCAGTAAAGAAAGCATCTTTACGGGGCTGAATAACTTAGAAACGGACA
>FR882025.1:0-1247 GCA_000435615.1 Firmicutes bacterium CAG:238
TTTTCCGTTAATGCGACAGCCCCTTTTATTTGCTATTCGATCGATTTGAGCGATTCGGCCATATTGATTTTTTCCAGCCTGAAGTACATTGCAAAATTAACAATGAGTGCAAACAGGAAGGTTAAGGCTACAGCCATGAGATAGCTTGCAGGCTCTATATGAATGTCGAAACTGAGCAAATCAACTTTGATCTGGTCCATGACGAAGCTGTGGAACCATTTGCCGACCGGAATGCCCACGAGTGCGGATATTGCCGTAAGCACAAAGTTTTCTCTGAAAACGTAGGCATTGGTTTCACCCGGATAGAAGCCGAGCACTTTGATTGTCGCGATTTCTCTGATTCGCTCCGTAATGTTTATGTTTGTAAGATTGTACAGCACGATGAACGCAAGTGCTCCGGCACAAGCCATGACAAGAGCGATGATATAGTCAAGACTCTTCATCATATTGTTGACGCGGTCTCTCATATCCTGCGTGATGCTTACGGAAGCAACATGGAAAGCATCCATGAGTTTAGCACCCTGTTCATGAGGATTTGCAAGCGTTCCGTCTTCCGAATGCGGTCCTATTACGAATGCTGTGTTGATTTCCGGATTGCCCCAGACTTTGCGATATGTATCAAAGGCAACATATACATAGTTATAAACATGGTTCTCGCACATCGCATCGATAACAAGATCCATCTCCCGCATATCGCTGTCAAACACCGTCAGCACATCTCCGACCTCAAGTCCCAGAGTCTGCCCCAAATTATCATTAATCACGCAATGCCCATCGCCGGGATAAGCAATTTCCCCCTCCTCGTTTTTGAGGGTGATAAAGTCCGAAACAGGATCGGACGGGTCTGCGACCACCATGTTGATGGATTTGACCTGTGAACCGACATGCGCATCCACGGTCAAAGTATTCAGGAAAAGGGCTTTGTCAATGTATTCGCTGTTGTCATCAAGGAATTTGCCTTCTTCTTTTGCGCTGATTCCGCGATCAAAAGTCACGGTGTAGTCATTGTGAAAAATCTCGTCGTATTGAACCGAAATGATGTTCTTAATGGAGTCGGAAAGCCCCATCGCCGTAATCAGCAGAGCCGTGCAGCCGCAGATTCCGAGAACCATCATGAAAAATCTTTTCTTGTAACGGAAAATGTTTCTAAGGCAGACCTTGTGCAGAAATTTCAGCTTGTTCCAGATAAACGGAACTCTTTCCAGCAGAATACGCTTTCCGAGTGCCGGAGCCTTCGGCCGGATGAG
>FR882025.1:1283-5422 GCA_000435615.1 Firmicutes bacterium CAG:238
CATTTACAAGTTCCGCATAGCAGCAGTAAATCGTCGTGCCCGCACAGCAAGCAACTGCTGCGAGAATGGATAATGTACCGAGGAGCGGATTGATTACATAAATCAAATCCGCAAAATCGTACATCATGCCGTAAGCTGTCCATATTACGCCCGGGAAGAGGAAAGATCCTCCGAAAAATCCCAAAAGACCGCCTATGAGCGAAGCACTTGCAGAGTAAAACACATACTTGCCGAGTATTTTGCCTCTGCTGTATCCAAGAGCCTTCAAAACGCCTATCTGCGTTCTCTGCTCATCAATCATTCTCGTCATCGTGGTCATGCATACGAGTGCAGCCACAAGGAAGAAGAAGACCGGAAAGACCTTTGCTATGGAGTTTACGATGCTCGTATCATTGTCGAAGCATACATATCCGATATTGGTATCGCGGCCGAGAACATAGGTCTTCGGATTCTCGATGTCATCAACCTTGTTTTCGGCTTTCGTCAGTTCTTTCTGCCCGTCTGCAACCTGTTTCCTGCCGTCGGCAAGTTCTTTGCGTCCGTCGGCAAGTTCCTGCTTGGAGGTTTCCAGCTCCCTGCGCCCGTCGGCAAGCTTGGCATAACCGGATTTTACATCCTTCTCGCCGGCAGTGAGCTTTGCGTCCGCTGCGGCAAGTTCTTTCGCAGCTGCGTCGAATTTCGCGTCGGCTTCCGCCTTTGCCGCATTGTACTGTGACAGATACTGCTCGTAGTAAGGCGTGCCGGCAGCCGCATCAATCTGCTCCTTTTGTGCCGCAAGCTGTGCATAGGCGTCATCCTTTTGCTTGTTGTAATCGGCAAGGGACTTTTCGTACTCCCGGCGCGATTTCTTGAGCTCAGCGTCGGAATCGTCAAGTTTTTTCTTGTTGCTGTCGAGTTCTTTTTGACCGTCATTTATTTTTTTCTGCCCGTCCGCCAGCTTGTCTTCTGCTTTCTTCAGTTCCGCTTTTGCATCGGCAAGTTCCTTGCGTGCATCGTCGAGCTTTCCGTTTGCCTCATCGAGGATCTCGTCATATCGGCTGCTTGCACATGTTTCCAGTGTGGACTCGAGAGGTTTTTCCATCGCTTTGGCGTTTTGCTTATATTCGTCGCTGTATATGACGCCTTGATTTTCGAGAGTCACATATATTTCCGTATAAACTTCGCTGTCCCAGCCGTCTGCCGGCACATAAAGATAAGTTGCCACGCTTCCGTTTCCCAGCGATGTCGAGCCGCGCTCAAAGTTCAAATAAAGCGGGGACTCGCAAAGCCCGACGATTTCGTAAGTATCATAGGCAAACAAATCTTTCGTGTCTTTGTCGTTATTCTTGCTGATAGTGATTTTTTTGCCGATGTCGGATTCAAGAAAATACCTTGCATCGCCGACGCATTCGTTCGGCTTTTCCGGGAGCCTGCCGTATGAGAGGGCAGGCGTATTCATATCGTCGATGAGTGCGTGGAATTTGGCAACGCGTTCACCGACATCTTCATCGTAACCGTCCGCGGCATCTTTGTCTTTGGAAATCAGAAAGAGCGCATCGGAGGAGTAACTCCCGCGGGCTTTTGCAATGCCTTCAAGATCTTGAAATTTCGCAACATCCTTTTCTTCAAGCCCCAGCGTCGAAATCAATTCGTAATCATAGAAGCAGTTGTCGCTTAGGAAGGTATCACCGGTGAGGATGAATGCCTCCTTGCAGACCTTCAGTCCGCAGAAAAAACCGACACCGAGCATGCAAATCGCAAGGATTGCAATCCAGCGGCTGAAGCTTCCTTTGATTTCGCGAAGTGTAGTTTTTCTCATGGCGTTTTTCATATGTGCATGCACCGCCTTTCTACCATTCGATTGTTTCCACGGGAACTTTGTTCTCGTTCAGTTCGACGGACGAAACCATGCCGTTCTTGACACGGATGATTCTGTCAGCCATCGGAGTGATAGCCGTATTATGCGTGATTATGACAACCGTCATGCCGGTTTCATGCGCGGTATCCTGAAGCAGCTTGAGAATGGCCTTGCCGGTATTGTAGTCGAGTGCACCGGTAGGCTCATCGCACAGAAGCAGTTTCGGATTCTTCGCCAGTGCACGGGCAATCGCAACCCTCTGCTGCTCACCGCCGGAGAGCTGTGCAGGGAAGTTGTCAAGTCTTTCGGCAAGCCCGACTTTAATCAGAGCCTCCTTGGCATCCATGGGTTCCTTGCAAATCTGTGCGGCGAGGGAAACATTTTCGAGTGCCGTCAGGTTCTGAATCAGATTATAGAACTGGAAAACGAAACCGATTTCGTACCGCCGGTAGGTGGTCAGTTCCCTTGCGTTGTATTTTGAAATCTCTGCACCGTCCAGAAAAACATGACCTTCCGTAAGAGAATCCATCCCGCCCAGAATATTGAGCAGCGTAGTCTTGCCCGCCCCTGACGGACCGACGATAACGCAGATTTCCCCTTTTTCAATTTCAAAAGAAGCATCCCGCAGAGCTTCAATCGTGACCTCTCCCATTTTATAGGTCTTTTTGACATGTTCAAATGTAACAAAAGCTGACATAATGATTCCACGATTCCTTTCTGTATATTTTAATATTCATTTTTCTGCATATTTTGATAAAATATTATATCACATTTCGTGGTATTTAGTATAGATGAAAAATGTGTTTAAATTATGCAAAGAATATGATAAAATAGGAAGCAAAGGTCAATCAAAATGGGGCAAGAAAGGATGGCAGCATGGAACAAAACGAATTAGTCAAAAAAATGAAAAGAAAGCGGGTTCGCAAATACGCACTCATCGCGCTTGTCTGCGTGATTGCGGTTTCTACAATTGTTGGACTCAGCATAGAAAATAAGGACGCCAAGCTCACCGACGGACAGGGCAACACCGTCATCGGCACAGGCGAGGATGTTTACGAAAACGACGGCAAAGAGGATGCGGAGGAAGAAAAGCCGGACGACAAGGCACAGACCGAAAAGGACAAGGATTCCAATAAAGGCAAGAAGGCATCGGATTTGAAGTTCACCGAAGAAGAAAAAAAAGACCTTGATGCCGAAGACATTAAGGTTGACAACAGTGACGATCCGACCGCATCAAACGGAGGTAATGCAGCACTGAGACCGGAGAAGGAAGAACCGGTAACGGTTACGCTCGAAATCCGCTGCGACACATTGTCAAACGATATGGACAGACTAGAAAATCCGGCAATCAAGGACTACATACCGAAGGACGGGGTCATCCTTGAGCGGACGACTTACAAGGGCACGACGAACAACACAGTTTTCGATGCACTGAACACGCTTTGCAGAAACAATGACATTCAGCTTGAATTCAGCTATACACCGCTGTACGCTTCCTACTACATAGAAGGAATCAATTATCTCTACGAGTTTGACGGCGGCCCGCAGAGCGGCTGGATGTATAAGGTCAACGACTGGTTCCCGAATTACGGCTGTTCTTCTTATTACCTTAAGGACGGCGATACGATCGTATGGTGCTACACCTGCGAAGGACTCGGAACGGATGTCGGTGCCGACGAGTGGATGGGATAAAACAGGAAGCATCGAAAGGAGCGTGAAGGAATGAGCAATACAAGAAAAAAGCAAATTGCCATCGGTGTGGAGGATTTTAAAGAAATCATTGATAAAGACGGATATTTCGTCGATAAAACTTTGATGATTGAGAAACTGATTGAAAGCCAGGCGAAGGTTACTTTGTTTACCCGTCCGAGACGCTTCGGCAAGACGCTGAACCAGTTCATGATTCGCCGTTTTTTCGAGGATGAAATTACTGAAAAAGGCGAGAAAGTCGATAATGGCTATCTCTTCAACGGGCTGAAAATAGCAGAGTGCGGTGAGGAAATCATGCAACACCAACAACAATATCCCGTTATTTTTATGACCTTAAAGTCGGCGAAACAGCCGACATATGAAATGGCACATGGTGCGCTTACAGATGAAATCTATAACGAATTTATGAGACATCGCTATGTTTTGCAGTCGGATGCGCTGCTTCCGATTGAAAAAGAACGCTATGAAAATCTGCTCAATCGCAGAGCCGATGAAAAAGAGGTTGCGAAAGCTTTTGCGTTTCTTTCGATGTGCCTTTTTAAATACCATAAAAAGAAAGCAATTATCCTCATCGACGAGTACGATGTGCCGC
>FR882026.1:0-3508 GCA_000435615.1 Firmicutes bacterium CAG:238
CGGTGTTCTTCGCAATCACGTCAATCGGCGCACTTTCATCGTAATTTGTATCAAAGAGTGCGTTGTAGAGTTCAATCAGTTTCGACTTCTCGTGAAAAATTGTGACAAAGACAGAGTCTTTGTAGGTTCGTTTTACTTCCTGCTCCTGCTCTTGCGTTTGCACTTGTGGCTGTGCCTGTATATTCATATTCATTTTAGATTCTCCTCGTATAAGTATAGGAGAACGACGTCATTCTTTGTAAGCATTTTACATCTAATGGCAGATATTGCCAATACATATTTTTACATTTCGCTCGAAGGTTCTGAATGGATGCAAAAAAATTCAGACACCGGGGCGTATGTGCCCGATTGCCTGAGCAGTGTAGTGGTAAACTAAAATCGGAGGTTACCAGTGAAGTACACCAAAGAAGAACGATTAGAGGTCGGCCGCAAAATTTATGAATCGGGACTGTCAAAGTCTCAAGGCAGGAGAAGTATTCGGCATAAGAGAAAACAGAAACGAGATTGATGAGTACATTAAATCCTTTAACGAAGAAAGACCTGCATACTCTCTGAACTGCTTAACACCGAAGCAGTTTAGAGAAACATATATGCAGGTCCAGAAAAAAATTTAAAAAGTACAATTTTTATTTATGCGTATCCAAAATATGTTGACTAGTGCAACACGGTCCGCCATGCTTTGTTCGACCACTGCGTGTAATATTTCTGTCCATCGATGATGCGAACGCCGCGAAGTTTGTAATAGTAGGTTTTGCCTGTTCTCAGATTTTTCGTATTCAGATAGGTTGAAACCTCTCCGTTCCCGGTCGCAAAGAATGCCTTCTTGCCGTAACCGCTGTTTTTCTTCACGGAACGGTAAATTTGAAAACGATCAACCTTATAACCTCTCGACTTCGTCCATGACAAAAGAATCTTTTTGTTCTTTGTGAGCTTGGACTTCAATGTGATACTTGTGTTTTCAACCCCTTCTTTGATATTTTTTATGGATTCGTCTGTCGAAGGGTTTGTCGGGTCAGTTGGCTTACTTGGTTCAGCCGACTCCGCCTTCTTCGCCGTCTTGATTTCGACTTTGTCGCCGGTCTTTAATCCGCTGAGCTGCGTCA
Source organism: Firmicutes bacterium CAG:238 (assembly GCA_000435615.1). Taxonomy (GTDB): domain Bacteria; phylum Bacillota; class Clostridia; order Peptostreptococcales; family Anaerovoracaceae; genus CAG-238. Next base: position 1,104 of record FR882026.1, read on the forward strand.
CAGAGCCCTTGGACGTACCGTTCAGCAAAACATCCTGAATTTCATAACCGGCTGCCGCGGTGATTGTGAGCTTCGTTCCGTCTGCGCTGAGAGTAGCTTTTACACCCTCTCCTGCCTGAATGTCAGGTTTCTGAACCGGTGGTATGTAACCTCCGCCCGAACTGTTTTTTATAACACTGAACTTAAGCTGCAATTCGGACTTTGTATCATTGCTCCCCTGAATTATTACTGTTTCGTTATAGGTTCCTTCTGCAAGGGTTCCCTTTGGCTGCACAGTGAAATCTGCTGTTTCACGCGGCTCAATCTTAGCAGGAAGTCCTTTTATAATGTAGTTACTGTTCTCTGCTGACTGTATTCCTGTAACACTGACAGTTTCATTTCCTGTGTTTTTTAAGGTCACTGTCTTTGCAGCAGGCTGCGTGTAGCCTGTCTTTACTGCCCCGAAATCCACTTTGGAAGGTATCGCTTCAATGGCATACACAGACTCAGTTGCCTGAATCTTAACCCAGCGTTTTGCATAGGTTTCCGCACTTGTCGCATCGGCAGATTCCGCAAAGCCTTCGGATTCCCCTGCTGTGACAGTCGGAGTTAAATCTTCCTTATAGGTTGGGAGCGGGGGTTGCGTTAATAAAGAGATTGCGGCAATGCTGCTTTTTGACCCTTCATTCTCCGCTTCTGCACTTGCGATGACGGTGCCGCCGTTGATTGTCATCCCATATGTTGCGATTCCGTTGGAGCGGTCTGTGCCTTCGCCTCCGCTTTCTTTGCCGACAGCTTTCATGTAAGCATTACCTTCAATCGTTAAATGACTTTGCTGTTGTCCATATCTGTCTCCGTATATTCCGAAACTGCTTCCACCTGCCTGCCCTCCCTCTGCATATAAAAAAGCATTATCAGAGAGTTTGGCTTCAGAATGTTCTTGGTGAATTTTATGAATGTACACTCCCATGCTGGAACCTGCCATGTCGCCATAGGTTTTCCCACCGTAAGCCTCCACGCTTGCGTTTTCCGAAGCTTCAAAACTAGCTGCACAGATTCCCATGCTGGTGCTCCATTCTTGGCTTCCACCTGAATTCTTTGTTACGTTCCCGCCATAAGCTTTTAAACTTGCTCTTCCGTTAATTATCAAAGATTGTGATGCAGATATTCCGCTGCTTTCTCTGGATCTCACTGCCTTGACATCACCGCCTCTTGCCGTAACCTGTGCATTGTCGGTAATCGTCATTTGTGAACAGCCAATCCCTCGGCTGGATGCCCACACCAGCCAATCCCTCGGCTGTATGCAGCAGCACCTGTGTTCTCAGTCATATCACCATATACTTCCAACTCAGCTGAATCTTTGACGATAACCTTCCCGGAATAAATCCCTTCGCTTATTCTTCCTGCTGTATTTCCACCCTTTGCGGGTTTTCCACCTTTTACGGTCAGCTTGCCGCTTCCGCATATTGTGACGGATTTTTGCAAATCATTCGCATCGCCCATGCCTACAGAGCCAATAACGATGCCTTCGGGGGTTTCTCCCGCAACATCTCCTGCCTGTATGATATTTTCGGTTTCCGCTGTCAAAACAACGGTAACAGCTCCCGGAAGGCGCACTCCGTAATAATATCCGTTCTTAAGGGTCGAGTAAGAGCTTGGTACGAAGGTCGGCTCCGTCACCACTATTCTCGCGCCGGAAAGGGTCAAGGTTTTCGTCTCATGGTTCCATGACCAGCCTTCGGCACTGTCGGTTACGGAAGTAGTGGTAAAATTAACAGTATTTTCCTTTCCGTCCGTCGCTATATATTTTTCGTCCGTACTTGTCAAGTCGAGCATGGTCGTTCTGGTCGGCTGCATGGTTGCGGCGATTTCGTCCTCAGCATGCGCCACCCCCCCACTTCCGGTAAGCGGCATCATTGTAAAGGTCACGCACAATGCCAGCAAAATCGCAAATAATCTTTTTTTCTTCTTCATCTTTTCCTCCTATCTCACGCGGCAGGCATATTGGCACTGTTTCAGTTCTGTCTGTGCAACTAATTTGCCGTTCTTGTCATAGACCATGATTCGCGCCTTGTAGTAGTAGCGTGCGCCTTTCTTCCCACTTGTGTTGATATAGGTTTTGGTCTTTTTTGTAATCTTTGCTTTGTATGCAGAAGATTTCTTCGTGCTTCTATAGAATTTATACTTCACCGTATAACCAAGTTTTTTCAGGGTTTCAATCGAAGCTGCCGTCTTTTCATCCATCTTCAAAACAACCTTGATGTTTTTGTTCGGCGTCCTTGAGGAACGCGCATACAGCTGCATTTTGGAATCCATCCCCTTAACAGATGACAGATTTGCATCATCGCCTGACGGGTTATCTGATGGATTATCCGGGTCGCTTGGGTCGGTCCGGTTTTTTTGGTTTCTTTGGGCGGGTGGGGGTG
>FR882026.1:3522-6201 GCA_000435615.1 Firmicutes bacterium CAG:238
GGGGTTCTTCGTTTTTTTCCCCCCATTTAACCCTCCACTGCTGCCACCGCCGCCGGAGCTGCTGCTTCCGTCGGAGCCTGTCGATTCTTTGTCTACGGATACCTTAATCTGCGTACTTGCTTCCGATTCCTCCACACCGATTCCGCTCAAATCCACCGTACCCTTCACGGTAAACGACTGTGCTTTGCGGCTGCTGGAGTCATACTTCGCTGTTGACTGATTCCAAGTTACAGGGGCCTGCACAATGTTGTTTTTATCTCCGTTCAGCTTAACTTCGACGCTTTCCGGAAGTGCCTTTATTATTTCGTCCAGCTCCGTGCCGTTTTCGAATCCTGCCGCATCTGCCGGATGGATAATTTTATACTTTTCAACCTTAGCAAACGTAGCGGTAATCGTGCTGCCATTCTTTGGCTGCGTGTAGCTGTATTCATCATCTTCTTTTGTTACCGTAATATCACTGCCGGAAGAGTTTTTTACATTAACGCTTTTAACTGTATATCCGTCTTCCGCCGTCACATTGAACTTAACCTCTTCACCTTCGTATGTCTTGTATTTCTCGGAACGGTCTTTGACAATGTTTGCAAGCGATATACTTCCGTTTTCTGCCGCTTCCAAAGTAATTTCATATTTTTCCGCCGCAGCAACCGAGAAACTCAGGGAGGTTTTCAGCAATGTTTCGCCGCCTTCATGGAGCGAAATTCGCGGGCGCAGTCCTGAAATGTCGACGTCTCCATAAATTTGAAAGTGCTGCTCTCTTTTAGAAGTCTTATCATAAGCAATGTTTTCCAAATCCCATTCTACCGGTGCTTCAATTTTGTTGTATTTCCAGTAATGCGCCTGTTTGCTTGCTTCTCGCGATGACTCTGTAGTTATAATCCACATGGTGTCACGAATAGACAGTTCTGAAATATCAATCCCATTTTTCTCCGGCTCTGTTTTTACCAGTGCCATGGTTGTTTCCAGATAATTAAGCAATACTTTTACATTGTCATAGGTTGTCGTATTGCCGCAGCTGTCTGTAAGAACAATTCTGTGCGCCGGATCATTAAATTCTTTTTTGTTTGAATATGTTTCCGGTTCATCCGCCGCAATCGTATAAACACCATTCTTCGGGGTTAAAATGACGCCGTTGTCTGTTACGGTTACCGGACTTTCATCCTCGACGCTGAATTGCAGCCCGTTCCAGTAATATTCTCCTTCACTCAGGGTTTCCGTACCGACTTTGGCAACCGGAGCAACCTTGTCCAAAACAATTTTGGCGGTAGAAACATAAATTGTACCCTCTGTGTTCGTTGCCTTCGCGTAGATGTAAAATTCATGGAAGGTTTCTTCTATGTTAATTTCTCCGTTTTCGCCGGCCGGCGTCCATTGGATTTCATCATTGCCGTCCTTGCTTCTCAAATCTTCTTCCGTCAAGAGCTGCTCTGAAACAAAGTATTTTGCAGATTCGTTTGCGTTCGTCGCACTCACGGTAAACTGTACGCTGTCATCCTTCGGCCAATAGACTGTTTCGCTGTTATTCGCCGCGTATGTATTCCAGCTTCGATTTCCGCCGCTGATAGATACTTCCGTTGTATATTCAAGTCTAAAAGTATAATTCCTTTTTATCGGGTTTACTCGAAAACCGTAGGCGTTCCTGGCCGCATCATACTTATAGTCATATTTTTCAAGTTCATAGTCAACTCTCGTAATCGACGCGGTTGCCTTCTCCGGCAGTCCGAGCTCAATGAAAGGTTTGCTTCCGTCATTAAATTCACGACTGTAGATTGTTTTCCCTTCCCCGTCTACAATCGTCAAAAGAAACTTCTGCCACACCGATATATTCTTTAGTATGGTTTTATTTCCGGCATAGTCCTCTGCCGTAACCGTAAAGGTAAACGGATTCGTTAGAGTTCCGAAGGAGCCGCTGTATGCAGGAAGCTGATAACCTCCGTTTACCATTGGTATTTCTTTGTCTTCCCAGTCCATCTTCACCGATTTTATACCGGAAGCCACATAGCTCCCCCATGCTTCATCGGTTACATAGAAGGTTTTGAAACCATAAGAGCCATCCTGCGTGTGGGGTATATAAAAAGCCCTGTCTGCTTCAATACCGGTTATCGTCGGAGGCATTTCATCCTTTTCAATTGCCTCCCGGCAGCTTTCGCAAAACTTTTCATGCTTGGTCGTATCCCATTCAAGATTATCGTGCCTGCTGCTTTCCGCGGTCTCGTTGTAGTTCAAGCGCGCGTCACAGGTTTTGCAGACAGTCAGATGATATTTCCCCATATTTTTGGTAGACTCTGCAGGTAAACATTTATGCGGAGTTTCTTTCTCTTTAAAGGTAAGCTCTGCTGCAATCGTGATTTCACCGTACTTCTGCGCATTCGGAAGGGATAAGCTGCTAAATTTTATTTGAGTCTCTCCGGGCATGCCGTAGGAGTTATTCGTGATGCTGTCCGTAAAGGTCTGATAGCCTCGGATACCATCAAAAGAACGACATTCTGCGGTAATATTCATATCCACCCAATTTTCATGCGAAAGGACGATATAAACATCTTCCACCGGAACCTCTGCTGTTCCGTTGAACATGCCGTTTGTATCGCGTATGTTTGCACCACTTCCGAAGGCTACCGGCGAGTTTCCGAGATTTTTGCCACATTCAGCTTTGATATGTCCGCCGCTGAGATAGATCTGATC
>FR882027.1:0-2405 GCA_000435615.1 Firmicutes bacterium CAG:238
CGGGAGCAGTATGCCGGCAATTATGCGGCCGACCTCCTCAGAATCAAAACCGCCGTCCGGCCCGTCGCAGGTTACAATCAGATTCTTGGGCTGATAGATGTCGTTCAGATAGTACAACTGCATTTTTTCCCGGTCACGCAAGAAGTACACATCATCGCCGAACATGCCTTTGTGCTCCCAATACAAAATCTTTCCGTTCGCAAGATAAATCGTAAAATCCGGATAAACTGTTATGGGCCTGCCGTGACGATCATGCAAAACCAAGGCTTTTTCGTACACAAATTCAACTCCTGCAGAAAAAAAGCTTTCGGCAAGCATCAACTCCCCCTTCGAGCGTACGAGGAGACCGAAAGAGGTTTTGTGGATGAGATTCTCACGCATGTAGGGATTCTCAGACTGCCGAAGCCAAGGCTTGACACCCTTCGGAGTATAGCTGCCTTTTTTGCGAATCCGCCCTTCGTAAGGCATGCGCTCATCGAAATGAAATTGATAGGCCTTGGGCAGCAAAGCATTTACCGATGCAAAATCCGCGGGCCGATATGCCGCCAAAAATTTTTCCTGCAGAAGGATATTCGCATTCAGACGTTTTTCCGTTTCGGCCACAAAACGCGCAAGTTTCATATCGTTGACAATGTTTAAATCTTCCTTTTTAATATACCTAAGCGCAGTGTCGGTTTTGCGCTTGCATGCGTAGAAAAGCCGACCGCCCTTTTTCTGGCAGACGAGACGCCCGTTAGGCTTGGAAACATTCAACGCGTGTATCTTCGCAAGCATCCGCTTCTCAAAATCCAAATTTATGCTTATACTATTCAAAAGGCTCATGCAGCACACCTCCTATCAATTACAGATAATACCATAAAAGGACTTAAATGTAAACACCCTCAAGATAGAAAAATGTAAAAAATAGGATAATTATGCATAAAGTCATATCATTTTGCCCAAACGGCCCTCAAAAATAGAAACCGGAAGCCCCGGCCGCGGTTCCCGGCACATAAAAAAGCATAATCCCGCGCCGCAGGATTATGCGTAAAAATCATTCAAAATCCAAAACGTTGAAATTTCAACATTTTTGCAATGACGCGTTTTCTTTTGTAATTGGCCCAAATTCTTTTTGCCCGTCGAAACCGCGAGAAATTTCTATCTTTTCAGCCTGTAGGCCAAAAAAGATAGAAAAAACCGTCATTTTATGCACAGGCGATACCACTTTTTTTCAATTTAGTAGAATGACAGGCACCACACGAACATGGTACAATACTTCCGACTGTAATTTATTAGCTTAACGAACCGCTGCGGCGGCTTCGATGATTCATAGATACAAGTGAGAAATGAGAAAACGGGTGAGAAAAAATAATTTAATCAGCAAAAGAGTTTTTTCGATTATATTGAAATCGCCGTGTACCGAACGGTACGCACGGGGGTATGAGAGGAGGCGGTTAGTCACCGCCTCCTACTCGATTTTTACCAAACAGCTGCCACTCATCTCCGGCGGAATTGGAAGCTCCATGAGTTTCAGCATGGTCGGGGCAATGTCTGCGAGCTTGGCTGTTTCTGCAGTGTCCTCACGGAAGCTGCAAGGCGAAGCACTGATGTGAACGAGAGGAACGGGGTTTGTCGAGTGGGCGGTAACCACGTTTCCGCCGGCATCCAGCATGCAATCCGCATTGCCGTGATCTGCCGTCAAAAGAATCTGGCCGCCCACAGCAAGCACTGCGTCGGTAACCTTTTGCACGCAGAGATCGAGTGCTTCAATCGCTTTTACCGCAGCCTCGAAGACACCTGTGTGACCGACCATATCGGCATTCGCGAAGTTTAAAATAATTGCATCATAAACGCCTGTGCCGATTTCCTCAATGACTTTATCGGTAACTTCAAAGGCACTCATTTCCGGTTTGAGGTCATAGGTCGCAACCTTCGGCGACGGAATCAGGATGCGGTCCTCCAAAGGGTTTGCAGCCTCAACACCGCCGTTGAAGAAGAATGTAACATGAGCATATTTTTCGGTTTCCGCAATGCGGAGCTGGTGGAGTCCGTTTGCGGAGAGATATTCGCCGAGCGTATTTTTGATGGTCTGCGGTGGGAATGCAATCTCGACATTCGGCATGGAAGCATCGTACTGCGTCATGCAGACATAGACAAGGTCTTGCGGTGCTTTTTTTCGTGCAAAACCATCAAAGCCGGGATCGACGAAGGCGCGCGTGATTTCTCTTGCTCTGTCCGGGCGGAAATTGCAGAAAATTACAGAATCTCCGTCCGAAACAGGTGTGGCTTTCTCGCACACGGTCGGCAGGATAAATTCGTCGGTTTCCCCTTCGGCATAAGCATTCTTAACCGCTTCGGATGCGGAATCAGCATGACGGCCGTCAAGAAGCGTGAGCGCGTCGTAGGCTTTTTCAACTCTTTCCCAG
>FR882027.1:2433-6529 GCA_000435615.1 Firmicutes bacterium CAG:238
TTTCCCAGCGCTTGTCACGATCCATCGCATAGTATCTGCCCGAGACCACTCCGATTTTGAGTGAGGAAAGGGACTCGGACATCTTTACCATCTCTTCTATGTAATGAATTCCCGATGTCGGAGGCACATCTCTGCCATCCATGAAACAATGCAGCATGATGTTTGAAACACCGCGGCTGTCTGCCAGGCGAATCGCTGATTTGATGTGTTCGATATGGCTATGCACGCCGCCGTCCGACAAAAGTCCGAAGATGTGCAGCGTGGAATTTTCACCGAGCACATGGTCGATTGCTTTGTTCAAGGCAGCATTTCCGCTAAAAATGCCGTCTTCGATGGCTTTGGTAATGCGCGTCAGTTCCTGATAGACGATGCGGCCCGCACCGATGTTCAGGTGTCCGACCTCGGAGTTTCCCATCTGCCCTTCGGGAAGACCAACCGCAAGGCCGCTTGCCCGGAGGCTGATATGCGGATAAGTTTCAAATATTTTGTCGAGATTCGGCGTGTGCGCCGCCTTGACTGCATTTCCGTATTCCGATGGATTCAGGCCGAAGCCGTCGAGTATCATGAGCATGGTAGGCTTTGGCCGTACCGATGTGTTTTGTGTCATTTTGTTACCTGCTTTCCGCTTTCTGTATTGTCGATATATTGATACCTTTATTTTAGCAAATTTACACACGAAAAAACAGTATCGAGGCGCAAAAAAATATGCTAAAATGGAAACAGAATACAGAAAGGAAGACGGCGGATGAATTGGACGGCGGAGCAGGCGAGAGCCATAGAACTCAGAGAGAAGAATATTTTGGTTGCAGCGGCGGCGGGTTCCGGAAAAACAGCGGTGCTCGTGGAGAGAATCAAAAAGCTGATTCTTGAGGGCGAATGCAGCATAGACCGAATGCTGATTGTAACCTTTACCAATGCGGCGGCGGCCGAGATGAAGGAAAAAATCGAAAGAGCCATAGAAAAAGAGGCAGAGGAAAACCCCGGACAGGTGCGGCTCCTAAAGCAGCAGCTCGAACGCCTGCCCCTTGCAAACATCAGCACTTTTCACGCTTTTGCGCTTGAGGTAATCCGCAGGTTTTTCTATCTCATAAATGTCGACCCGAATTTCAAAATCTGCGACAATGTGCAGCAGGAGCTCCTGAAAGAACAGGCCCTCGACGAACTTTTGAAAGAATATTTCGACGCGGAAAGTCCGGAGTTTTTGTCATTTTTGAATAAATACAGCGGGGAACGCAATGAACTCAAATTCAGGCAGACCGTTCGAAAAACGTTTGAAGTGATTCAGAGCCTGCCGGAACCGTTTCCATGGCTTTCTGCGGCGGCAGGGAATCTGGACAGTGATTTTGAGACTTTCGCTTCGGGCAAAATACCGCAGTTTATAATGGAGGATGCTTCTCTGCGTTTTGAGGAGGCTTTGGGAAGCATTCTGCGTTTTGCTGAGGAGGCAGAGCACCTTGCACATGAGGGAGCTGCGGAAATTACCGCGGCTTATGTAAACATTGCCTCGGAACTGCGTGACGCTGCACGCAGCGGGGATTTTGAGGCTCTGCGCGCGCTTCTTTCGAGCGTGAAAATGCCTTCACTTTTGAAAAAATACTTCAAGCCGGACGATTCCCATCCGCAGGCGGAACTCGAAGAATTCAAGGAAAAGCTGGAAGCGGCAAGGGTTCCTCTGAAAGATGCCGTGACATCGCTCAAAAAAGATTTTTTCTATGACAGCCTTGCAAGTCTGCATGCAGAAATAAGGGAAACCTTCCCCGACGCAGCATTTTTCTTAAAAGTCATGGAAGATTACAGAGATATTTTTGCGGGCCTCAAAAAAGAGCGCGGCGTGGTGGATTTCAGTGACATCGAGCATTTCGCGTTTGAGATTTTGAAGGACGAGGAGGCCGCTTCGTATTACAGAGAAAAATTTGCCTATATTTTCATAGATGAATATCAGGACAGCAATTTGCTGCAGGAGGCTTTGATTGCACGCATCAAACGGGAAAACAATCTTTTCATGGTCGGCGATGTGAAGCAGAGCATCTACAAATTCAGGCTTGCGGAGCCGGAAATTTTCCAGGCACGCTACCGGGATTTCGCGGACGAGCAGAACCGTGCCGAGGCCGAGGGTGTGCAGGCGGTTTCCGAGAAAATCGACTTAAACAAAAATTTCCGAAGCAAGGAATCGGTCATCCGGTTTATCAACCGTGTTTTTGATGCGGCGATGCCAGGCTATGATGAAAATGCGGCGCTGCATCTTGGCGATCCGTTCGGGCATAACTGTAATTTCGAACCGAAACTTTTTCTCGCGGAGACTCCGTGGGACGAGGATTCGGAGCTTGACGACGAACTCAAGACCATGATCAAGGCCGAAAAAGAGGCTTTGGCCGCGGCCAGAATCATAAAAGATTCTCTGGGAAAGACGATTTTTGACAGCAAGCGCGGCATCGAAAGACCTCTGGAGAAAGGTGACATTGTCATCTTGCTGCGTGGAATCAAAAACTACGGGGATATTTTTTACAAGACTTTGAGCGACAACAATCTGCCGGCCTATGTCGATGACAATGACGGCTATTTTGACACGATGGAAATCAATATGTTCCTATCTCTGCTCGAAATCATCGACAACGAAAAGCAGGACATTCCGCTGATTACGGTGATGCGTTCGGAAATCTGGCACTTCTCTGTCAACGAGCTCGCAGGCATCCGTGCGGCATGCACGGAGCGGTGTTCGTATCACGACGCAGTGCTGCGATATGCAGAGGATGGTCCGGATACGGTTCTTCGCCAAAAATGCCGGGATGCGCTTTCCGACCTTGCTGCGTGGCGGCAGGAGGCAAGGCTGATTCCGCTCGAAGAGCTGGTTTGGAAGCTGATGCTCGACACAGGATTCTATATTGCTATGGGTGCAATGCCGTCGGGGAGCCGCCGCCAGGCAAACTTGAGGGCACTTTGCGATAAAGCACTTGCCTACCGTAAGGCGCAGGGCGGCTCCCTTTACAGCTTCGTGCAGTACATCGATGCCGTAAAGCAGCACAAGGTTGCCATGGGTCAAGTCAAGATGGCGGCGGAGGGCGATGATACAATCCGCATCATGACGATTCACAAATCCAAGGGTCTCGAGTTTCCGATGGTGCTTTTGGCAGGTTTCTGCCGCCGGCTGAATTATACGAGACCGGGTAGCGAGATTGCGGTGCACAAGGATATCGGCATCGGCTTTCCTCTTGTAAACTACGAAGAAAGCTGGATGAAGACCACTTTGATTCAAAATATTATACGCGTGAAACTCCATCGCGAGGAGGTTGAAGAGGAAAAGCGAATTCTTTATGTTGCAATGACCCGTGCCAAGGACATTCTGTACATTCTCGGCATGGTTGATGATTTCAACGAAGCCGTCAGTGCGCTGGTCAAGGCGGCGCCGAGCGACTCTTCGTATTTTTCGATGTGCGGGCGCCGCATATACGAAGATCCGGAGGCTCGCGGCTATATAAGCAACGAAGCCCTGCGTGCGCTTTCCGAGGGCACGCGCCGCTCTGCCGCGCAAGCCCTTGCTCTGCTTGAAATTGGGACGGAATCGCCAACCGGCAATGTGGTCTCTGGGCCTGCTGGAGTGGAATCGCCAATCGGCGACGGAACCCTTGGGGCTGCTGGAGTGGAATCGCCAATCGGCAATGTGCGTTTGTCGAAAGATGTCGAACGACGTCTGACCTTCGAATATCCGTTTGCCGCCGACCTGAAAATTAAATCCAAATATGCAGTCAGCGAGATTGCAGCCGGGGATGAAGCGGACATATCGCTATCTGAGCCAAAGAGTTTCAAGGCGCATGATAAATTCACGCTGGCTCAAATTGGTACGATAACCCACAAAGTGCTCGAAAAAATTGATTTTAATTCTGCGTTTGCTGGAACAGACACTCATGCGAAGCCGGCTGCCGAAGACATGCAGGAATATGTTGCTACGCTCATCGAGAGCATGGTGCGAGATGAATTCCTTTCAAAGGAGGAAGCCGAAACTGTGAATCCGAAGATGATCGGACGCTTCATCGTTTCACCGCTCGGACTGCGGATGGGAGCCGCTGCAAAGGCGGCGGCCGCGCGAGCGGGGGGGGGG
>FR882027.1:6605-10020 GCA_000435615.1 Firmicutes bacterium CAG:238
CAGCCGCAGCAAAAGAAAAAAGCGGCAGTTCCGATTTCCTCGGCCTGCAGCGGGAGCGACCGTTTAATCTGGTGCTTGAGCAGGCCGGCGCGCAGTCGATTGTGCAGGGTATCATCGACTGCTTCTTCGAAGAAGAAGGCGAACTCGTCCTCGTGGACTACAAGACAACCGGAGTTGGGAGCGAGGGCGAGTTCGCAGCGCGCCGGGAGAGCATCCGTGCAAGGTATGCTATGCAGATTGATTTGTACCGCCGGGCACTTGAGGCGGCCACAGGCAAGCATGTGAAAGAGGCCTATCTGTATTTGACCAATCTTGGCGAGACAATTGAGATGTGACACCGGTGACAAGTTTTTATGTACTTTTAAATTTGAATGATATATAATGATGATAGAGAAAGGAGGCTCAAAGGATGACGGACAGAATTTATTCAATAACTGAGATTCAGACAATTTTGAATCCAATATTTGCTCGTAATGGAGTAAAGCGTGCGATTTTGTTTGGCTCATATGGAAAACGAAACGCCAGTAAAAAAAGTGACGTAGACTTGCTTGTGGATAGCGGCCTGCATGGACTGAAATTTATAGGGCTGGGAGAAGAAATTCGAGCGGCACTTGACAAGGAAGTTGACTTATTCGATGTTTCTCACATTGAGCCTGCCTCAAGGATTGAAAAAGAAATTGGAAGAACGGGGGTGTTGTTGTATGAAAAATAGAGCGATACTCCTAAAGCTAATTGAGCATATTGATAAAATTCAAAGTTATTGTAAAGATAATTCATACGAATCTTTCTCGAAAAATTCTCAGCTTGTTGAGGCATGTGTATTTAATCTGAGCCAGATGGGTGAGATGGTAAATCGGTTAGACGATGAGTTCATTGAAAAGCACAATGATATCCCGTGGCGTCAAATAAGAGGATTAAGAAATCGAATCATACACGATTACGAAGGCGTTAATTTATATCTTGTTTGGGAAGTCATAAAAAATGATTTGCCGAATCTTAGAGATACACTCATCAAGATTTAAGATACTTTTAATTTTCAAAATTTAGAGGTTTGAAGCGATTTGGGACTTTCTGTTCTAAATTATCAAACCTCTTTTTAGATGTTTTTTTAAAATTAAGAAAAAAATAAGAAAAATCTTGTACAGTTTTGTGCAGAAAGCGGTATGATAGAGGAGAAAAGAGGAAGATAGATAAAATGGAAACAATTTTGGTAGTAGACGATAACAGGGAAATTGTCGATTCGCTGGGGAAGCTTCTGGCAATCGAGGGATATGAAATTTTGACGGCCTGCGACGGTATGGAGGCGCTGGACAAGATGGAGTCGGCGAAGGTCGATTTGATTTTGCTCGATGTGATGATGCCGCGGCTGAACGGGCTTTCGGCACTGATGAAAATCCGCGAGAAACATAATATACCGGCGATTATTTTGTCGGCAAAGACGGAGGAAAGCGACAAGGTGTCAGGGCTTTCGCTGGGCGCGGACGATTACATCGAAAAACCGTACAATCCGGCGGAACTTTTGGCGCGGGTCAAGGCGCAGCTTCGAAGATACAAGGCCTATGGCGGAAGCCGGGCAGCCGAGGCGCAAAGGGCAGAAATCACCAATGGCGGGCTTGTGCTTGACGACCAGCAGAAACAGCTTTTCGTGGATGGAGAGGCGGTGCGGCTGACAGCAACGGAATATAAGATCGTGGAGCTTTTGATGCGGCATCCGGGGCAGGTGTTTTCGGCAGAGCAGATTTACGAAAATGTCTGGAACGAAGAGGCGAGCTATTCGGTGGAAAATACGGTGATGGTGCACATCAGGCACATTCGTGAAAAGATTGAAGTCGAGCCGAAAAATCCAAGATATGTAAAGGTGGTATGGGGAATTGGATACAAAATGGAAAGATGTTAAAGAAAAATGGAAGAAAATGATAGAAAGCGTATGTGAAAATCGCCACGGGATTATCGGCGGGCTTTGCCTCGCGGCGGGCGCGGTGCTTTTAATTGCAATGTTCGGCAGCTTTCATCGGATGTATACCCGGCAGATTTTGTTAGCAGGGTGCGTTATGAATCTTTTGCTGGTTATCGGCCAGACTCTGTGTTTACAGGCTGTCCGCAGGATACGGGAGCGTAAGGGCGACGAAGGGTTTTTCTCGCAGGCGGCTGGCGAAAACTACGAAAATTACTATCCGATATGGGCGGAGCAAAAGACGAAGCAGGAGAAGCGGCTGAACACAGCGGCGGTTTTGCTGCTGATTGCGGCGGGGCTGTTCGTAGCTGTTCATATGTACCTGCACAGCGCTTACTTTTACATAAATTATGCGTTCTTCTATCTTTTGCCGCTTACGATTTTGCTACAGTATGTGGTTTGCGGACGGACGCTTGCGCGGCAGGCACAGGAAAAGCTGGATGCGTTCATTGCGAGCATGCAGGAGATTAACCGTAAACGGGTAACGAGAGCCCTTGAGGTCGAAAAGGAAAGTCTCGCACGGGGGGCAAAGAGCGAGCAGCTTAAGGTAGACCTTATTTCCAACGTTTCGCATGATCTCAAGACGCCGCTGACCTCGATGGTCGGCTATCTGGAGCTTTTGAAAAAAGAGGAACTCGGCGAGACGGCACGTGATTATGTGGAGGTAATCGGAGACCGTGCGGAGAAGCTGAAGGAGATGATAAACAGTCTTTTCTCGCTGGCAAAGGCAAGCAGCGGCAACATCGAACTTCATCGGGAGGAGTTGAGACTGCATACATTGCTTGAGCAGATTTTGGCGGATATGAAGGATCGAATCGACGCGTCGGGGCTTGCATTTGTGCTGAATATGGAGGCGGAGCCGGATAAATTGTATACGGACAATGCCTATTTGTACCGAATTTGTCAGAATCTGATTGAAAATGCACTGAAGTATTCGGCAAAAGGAACGAGAATCTTCCTGAAAACCTTCATAGCGGAGCAAAAAACGCCTATTGAAGTGCGGAAAAAACTTTGCTTTGAGATTGTGAACACCTCTGCCTACCCATTGGACTTTTCAAAGGAGGACATTGTCGAGCGGTTTGCGAGGGGGGACAAAGCCAGAAGCACCGAGGGCAACGGGCTGGGGCTTGCGATTGTCAGCACCTATGCGGTGGTGCTCGGGGCGGATTTTGACATCGAACCGGACTGCGACCAGTTTCGAGCGCGGCTGGAATTTCCGCTGGACGGGGGCAATTAAGATTTCTTTAAGAAACACATAAGGATTCCATGCGACCCATCTTAAGAAGCGAGGCTTAAGATGGGTTTTGTAATGGGAGGAATTTGAGAGAATGAGACGGGAGAAATTTTGGAAAGCGCATCTGCTGCTTAGCCTGCTTTGTGTGGTTTTAGCACTTGGGCCGCTGCTCTTATGCAATGTGGCGGCATGGGCTGGGCTGCCTAGTGCAGCGTCATCGGAAGAGG
>FR882027.1:10036-13630 GCA_000435615.1 Firmicutes bacterium CAG:238
GAGGGGCTGATCTTCGGCTTTGGCTCGGACTGGCTGAGTCAGCACCTGCCGATTGCGGAATCGCTCAGGTGGGCGATGCTGGAATCGGGCAGGCTGCTTCCGTTATATATAGATTTGGGCGGCGGTTCATCGGCATATGACTTTGCCTATTATGGGCTGTTGCGGCCGGATGTTTTGCTGGGATACCTGTTTCCGAGTGTTGGGATGGAATACATCCTCGGCGGTTATGCGGTGTTTGAGCTTTTGCTCGGCGGTAATCTGGTATATGTCTGGCTGCGGGAAAACTGCGGGCAAAATGCGGCAGGACGAAGGGCGGCGTTTGCCGGCAGCGTGCTTTATATGGCGGCAGGCTGCTTTCTTCACGCGCATTTTCAGCTGATGTTCGTCAATTATCTGCCGTTTTTGGTGCTTGCACTGATTGGAATTGACCGCTTCATCGAAAAACGCAAAGGTATTTTGCTGTGCGTGGGGCTGACGCTCGTTTACTTTCACAGCTTTTACTATGCGCCGAGCTGTTTGTGCGTGGCCGGCATCTATTATCTGTATCGGGTTCGGCAGGCGGGCACATGGCCTGCAGCGGCCGGCAAGAAGGCTCCAAAGGGCGCTGGTCAGTGTGGCGCTCTCGCGGAGGAAAGCCCGAAGCGTGCCACAACGGAAGCGGCATCGCGCCACGGGGACTTGAAAACACACGGGAGCTTTCCCCTTTGGATTTTGCTTTCCATCGGACTTGCAGCGGTTTTGCTTTTACCGACGGGACTGGATATTTTATCGACGAGCAAGGATGCGGGAAGCTTTGCAGGCAGCAAAATGCCGCTCGTAAATCCGAAACTCGACGGCCTGCTTTATTCGCCATACGGAATGGGCTTGACGCTGATCGGTTTGTACGCGCTCCTCTGCGCGTTGGGTAAACGCAGGATGCGGCTTCCGGCTGTGGCTGTTTTGGCAGCGAGCCTCTTTCCAATCATTCCGTTTGTGCTGAACGGATTTCTGTATGCGAGAGGAAAAATTCTGATTCCGTTTCTGCTTCTCGTATGCCTTATATTTGCGTGCATATGTGAGGAATACTTCGCGGGAAAGGATGTGCCGAAAGTGTGGGCGGGGCTTCTGTGCCTCATGCCATGCCTCCTGCTGTCCGGCAAATACGGCATATGGAAATATATCGACTGGGCGGTTCTGATGCTCTGGATTTTGGGCGTCAGACAGGGGCAAAGACTTCGCAGACCGCAGCACGAAAAAAATCGCTGCACGCGAAGGCTGACCGCAGCACTGCTGCTGATTCCGTGCATTTTCTCATTTTATCTGAATGCGCAGAGTGGCTATGTCAGCCGAAGTGAAATTCAGACCGGAGCGGTAAGCAAGGCCTTTAACGAGGCAGACCCGCAGATGGATGAAAGCGACAACTATCGTTTCGAGATTCTGACGGATGCATTTAACCTTTGCAATTTCCTGCCGGGCGCAAATGCGAAGAGAAGCTCGATGTATTCGTCCATAACGCAGGAGGACTATGCGGAGTTTTTCTACGACGGTGCAAAAAACGCAATACCCATCCAGAATCGCATTGCGCTGATTCCGGGACAAAACGTGCTTTTCAATTACAAAATGGGCGTGCGCTATGTTTTGGCGGACAGATACGCCATACCAAACGGCTATCAAAAGATTTCGGAAAGCGGAGATTATGTGATTGCTGAGAATCCGCGAGTTCTGCCGATTTGTTACGGTACGGACAAGCTCGTTTCGTTTGAAGAAATTTTGCAGAGGGCGGAAAGAGCGGACAAAGCCACAGAGGCGGAGATTCAGGGAAAACTGCGGCTTTCGAGCAGAGAAGTCCGTGTGCCGCTGGACTTCAGAGGAAAAATCGCGATTCTTTCCTTTGATGTCACACCGCTGAGCCCGCGTGCCGTCGTGATTGATATAAACGGAGTCCGCAACAAGCTTTCGGGAAGCAGCGCGCCGTATCCGAATCACAATAACCGTTTTAACTATGTGCTTTCCGGCGGCACGGACGGGTTTTTGATTCAGAAAAATGCCAACGAATACCGGATAGAAAATCTCACGCTGTCTTTCTTAGACGAGAAGGAGCTGTACAACAGCAGCGGTGAAGTCTGGGAGCCGCAGACGCATACGAGCGATGCAGGCAGGGGGCAGGTCTTTTCAGGGAGAATCACTATGAAAAAAAACGGATATTTTGCGACGAGTGATCCATATCGAAAGGGCTATGAGATTCAAGTTGACGGACGAGCAGTCAGCGCATCTGAAATCCTGAAAATCGATGACACATTTCTCGGCCTCCGTCTTGAAGAGGGTATGCACGAGATAGAAATTCGCTTCGTTCCGCCGGGTTATCGGACGGGGCTTGCAATCAGCGCAATTTCGCTGTTAATCCTGCTTGTCCTCTCAGCTTGGCAAAAAACAAAACACATCTGTGAAAACAGGGTTTTCCGCTATCTAATAACGGGAGGAATGACAACAGCGGTCAATTATGTCATCTATTTCGGCCTGTTCATAGCGGCAGGACGAAGCGTGGCAGGAGGTACAGGCGGCGCAGCGGATTCGGTTTTCTCGCTTGCGGCAAATTCTCTGGCGTGGCTCGGAGCGGTAATCTTCGCTTATTTTGCAAACCGCCGCTTTTTTTTTCTTCGCTTATGTTGCAAACCGCCGCTTTGTTTTTCAATCGGAAAATTCGATTTTGCATGAATTTATACAGTTTGCGCTGCTGCGTTTTGCCAGCCTGACGGTTGAAAATATTTTGTTGTATTTACTGCTTACGCTCATGGCAATGCCGAACGCCGCCGCCAAAATTTCGGTCAGCGTCATCACGGTGATTCTGAATTATGCGGCGTGCAAATACAAAATTTTCAGTGTGAAAGGGGAAACCAGATGAAAGATAAAATCAGCATTATCGTGCCCTGCTTCAACGAGGAAGCGTGCATCGACGAGTTTTATAGGAAAACGCAGCAGGTCGCCGAAGAAATGAGGATGAAAGAGGGGGCAGATTATGAACTTCTTTTCGTTGACGACGGAAGCTGTGACGGAACACTTGACTGCCTTCGCAAAATCTCCCAAGCGGATTCACGCTGCAGATTTATTTCCTTTTCGCGTAATTTCGGAAAGGAAGCCGCGATGTATGCGGGGCTTAACGAAGCGGCGGGAAATTTTGCAGTGTTTATGGACGCAGATTTACAGCACCCGCCTGCGCTTCTTCCAAAGATGTATGCGGCAGTAAAGAACGGCGAATACGACTGCTGCGGGGGCAAGAGGAAAGGGCGCGAAGGGGACGGAAAGTTGCGCGCCTTTCTGTCAGGCGGCTTCTATAAAATCTGCGAGGCACTCACCGGCCTTAACACGAATGACGGAGAAGGGGATTTTCGGATGATGAACCGCCAGGTGATGGATGCGATTCTTTCGCTGCATGAACGCGGAAGGTATACCAAAGGCATCTTCTCGTTTGTCGGCTTTCGGACAAAATGGATTGAATTTGAGAATGTGGAGCGAAAAACAGGCGAAAGCAAATGGAACTTGCGGGTGCTGCTTCGCTATGCAGCCGATGGAATTTTAGCATTTTCGACGGCGCCGCTGCGCCTTGCAGGCGCGCTT
>FR882028.1 GCA_000435615.1 Firmicutes bacterium CAG:238
AATTTACAGACTTTTTTTCACAGTCTCGTTTCACTCGACTTTTAGCGCTTGCATGAGAGAATGGCTTCTTTCACCGAAACAAAAACTCATACTCTTTCCGGATACGCTGCTTTTCCTTATGGATTTCCTTTGAAAGATGCGATGGCAGTTTGCCCGAATCTATATGCACAGTGTATCTGCGGAAGTCGTTGTAGTTAATTTTGAGATCTGTGAAGTCGAAATTCATATTCTGGTTTGCATCAGTGATGTCGATGTTGAATTCGTTTACGAATTTTGTGATTGTGTCACTGACAATATCTTCGGGTGTCTCAGTGCAGAGCAAATGTGCAAATCTCTGCGTTTTGTTGGCCTTACTGTCCGCCAAATTATTCAAGAAGCCGATATAAGCTACAGAAACAGGCTTGGAGGCCAGTTCATCAACCAACAATGCCTTCAGGAGTTGTTGAAAAGCAAATCCGAAGAGAACATCCTCTTCAATATTTTCCCCAGAAGGGAGAATGTCGCCAAGGGCTTTATCGGAGGCATCGTCATCGTCATAAAGAAGACGATCGAGACTGTCCGGAGCGTAGCACTTGAACAAATCCAAAAGGATGTTGTTATGGACGAAAGTAAAGATTGTACCCTCCCAATATGCACGGTCCTTTTCAAAAATCATATCCAGCCGCACTTTTCCTTTATTTTTTCCATGCTTAATTTCAGCGAAGAGATTAAGGAGGGCATCCATCTGTAAATCCTCTGCAATATCATTGCCAAAGCGATACTCCAAACTTCGGAGAAGAGCTCTGTTTGAGCAGGCGTTAAAGACATTATCTGCTATAAAACGATATAGAGCTTCTAAAAAGCCCTCGAAAATTCCGCTCTTTTTAAGAGCCTCCATGGTGTAAGCGTTTCTTTCAATGATATCAAAGTAATATCCCAGTTCTTTTGCATTGTTTTCTTTCGTGATCTTATTCATCGTATTTTTGCTCCTTTTCTTTTGTTTTCGTATATTCACGATACAACAAAAGAAGTGACTGCGAATTTTCATTCGAGTCACTTCGGAGTCACGATTGTCACTATTTCAGTAAAAGTTACAATTAGTATTTCTTTTCTTTAAGGATCTCCTTGAGGAGTTCTTCAAAGTGCGTTCCGGTATCACCAAAATATGTCCGGTAAATCTTTTTACAGCTATTAAGGTGTGGAAGGAGGCTGTGACCTTTAGAATCCGTAATGTCATTATCAACTAAATGATATAGTTCTGCAGAGAATTCCCAAAAGTCATTTTCCATATATTTGCTATCCTCAGCGAGAAGCAAATTACGATTCTCAAATATACCCTTAAAACTTTCAGCGCCCGCGACTGCCGGAGCTGCAACATTAAATTCCTTTTCTGGTATATTTGTTTTTTCCCATAATGCCACCTGTTTGGTTTGACAGTGGAAAATTTTCTGCTTTATGGAAAAAAGCAATGCATTGCTATCCCTAGAACCGGCTGCTGCTTCCGTTAAGGGTTTTAAATTGTTGATGATTTGCTCATACTTTTGAAGTGCCGCATCGAAGTCTCCTTTATCTATGAGAGCTTCAGCTTCTTGAAGCAGTGACTCATAGGCGGCGATTATAATTTCAGTTTTTAGCGGTAACGGATTTTCGCGGCCGCTGAAAAATTCTTCATATAAACTTTCGTATGCGGACAAAAGCTCGGTGTACGCGGAGCTGACTTCTTTTCGCGCAAAGATAAAAGGCGAAAGGGCGAAGATATTGTGTTTATAGGCTTCACGCTCTACTCCGTGTTTGATTTGGTCGTTATTGAGAAGTTCCTTCAAGGCATTGATAACATCAAAAATGCTTCGCTCCGCCTGCAAGGTATTATCCTTGTTAAAGTCCGTAAAAGTAAGCAAAAGCTGCTGTCGTATTTGACAGCCGATTGAGCGGACACGATTGACAAGCGGCACCTCAGCTTCACCGCTGGCACGTTTATAATATTCCTCCCCTTCTCGATGCTTGGCAATCGCAGTTTGATATTCGCAGAAGGCTTTTTCGTAATCTCCTGATTCTGCGAACCATTTTGCTTTATAAAAATGATCGATGCCCATTGCTATAAAAGAATCGTTCAGACTGATGAGAATTGCCCGATAATCTTTACATGCAGGAATGCTTTTCGACAAACCATTGTTGGCATCTTTATATTTGTTACACTTAGCGCAGTCTTCACCTAGGGAGACGCAGTCAGGACTTTTTCCAAATGACTGCAAGTATTTTTGTTCACACGCTTCCTTTATCGAAAGAGCTTCGGCGCGATACTTGTCGAGTTGGCTGCCGAGTATCTCTTTTTGCTGTGGGTTGGTCTCCGTTTGATATCTGCGTAAATAATAGGCTCCGTAATTGTTTTGTATTTTTGCTTCTAAAAGGTGTGCCATGTCTGTTTCGTGACGGCCGGATGAAATTTCGTCAATTTTCTTTGAATAAGCCCCGGCGCAAGACTGTGCGGTATCAAGGAGACTCAGAACTACAGCGTTTTTAAAAGCAGTAATATCGGAGAACCCCAAATTCGCCAGTTCCTCGGAAAAGACAGTTTTAAGCTCTTTTTTATTTAACATCCGGTTCAGAATATAGGCAAGGCTATTATACAAAACCCCCTTATGGTATAATGCGGACTCATCGTTGTAGGCATCTTGCAGGTACTTCTCAATCTGTTGTAAGATATAGCTTTGCTTGCCATCTTTATTCTCAGAAATCGGTTTAAGCATAAAGAAGTATTTTAAAAGCAATGTACTGTCTTCGCGAAGTGTATCAATGAAATTAACAACCGCAAAGAGATACTCCGGCCAATGCATCTTGTATTCCGTGCTGAAATGTGTATACAAGGCTTCGGGTTTCGCAGAAGAATCACTGGAAACTTTTTCTTCTCCCATTTCTGCCAGCATCAAAGAGGTCTGTAAATTTTCCAATGCAGTATCAACATTGTAACCGAGGGAAAGCTCAATTAAATTATGAAGCTTCGATTGTGTGAACAGCAAGCCACTGTAATTGGAATCGTCGTAAAGGCATTCGTTTAAAATCGCCTTTGCACGGAAAAAGTCAAATACCATCTCATGCATATAGTCTTGACCAAGGGCAAGGTAATCGAGCAGGGAAGTCAAAACTTCGCAAAAATGGATTTTTCGGGTAAATTTGTCATCGTAGGCAATTTCTTTAAAATCAAATTCGTCCCAGAAATTATCATTTCTGTTCTCGTCCAAATTTAGAACCCAATTTTGAATAAAGAATGAAGTTTTCCCCATGGAAAAGGAAAATTCGCCGTATTTTGCATCCGCAAGCATATCCGGCAGAAGCAGTTTATAACAAAACCTGCCGTATGGTTTTAAGTTATCGTCTAAATTATCAAGGAAACGCCTGCAAGCGTCGTCAAAAATAAGACAACGATTGAGGCCTGCCGGAATTTTGTCCGGAGAATCTTCTTTATATGTTCGCACGAAAAACTCTAACAGCAGAGGAGAAGAAAGAAGCCGGTCGAGCTTTTCTTGCCGCTGCGGTCCCAAATTGAGGCGGTATGTGTACAGATTGCTGTAACTGCGCAGGTAATCCGAAATGCTGTCAGAAGAAAGGCGGAGCAAAAAAACTTGTTTGCCGGAAAACTTTGAAAAAGCCTCTTCATAGCCGGGTCTGGTGGTGATAATAAAACAAGGACGGCACGAATCTTTTCGTATTGCTTTGTTAAGTGCTTCGATTTCTGCAATCAATTTTTTTCTGTGCGCAGGACTGATTTCATTAAACCCATCAAGGATAATAACGATTTTCTTTTGATAAATTTCATTAATAAAATAA
Source organism: Firmicutes bacterium CAG:238 (assembly GCA_000435615.1). Classification (GTDB taxonomy): domain Bacteria; phylum Bacillota; class Clostridia; order Peptostreptococcales; family Anaerovoracaceae; genus CAG-238. The sequence continues at coordinate 3,805 of FR882028.1, forward strand.
GCAAGCCAATTTCGCTGCGATTCAGAAGTAAACAGCGGCGTATCTTCCTTCGCAGAAGAAAATTTCGGAAAGAAAGCATGGCGGTATTCAT
>FR882029.1 GCA_000435615.1 Firmicutes bacterium CAG:238
AAAAATACCCGATACAATATTATTTTAAATAGCGTAGTGGTAATGGAGGGGAATATGACAGAAGTAAAATGTGACTTTTGCACAGCGTGCAGAAAGCAGACAGAGTATACTTTGCAGAAACGAAATATTACGAAAATAATAAAAGAAAAGGAATACACTTTCAGCATTACTGTTGCGATATGCAAAGAATGCGGAGAAGAAATGAGTGTTCCGGGGCTGATTGATAAAAATATCCGGGAAATTGATGAGCAATACAGGGCATATGAACACATTGTTTCTATTGAGGATATCGAAAAAATCATGAAGATTTACAAAATCGGCAAGGCTCCGTTGTCGCTGGCTCTCGGATTCGGAGAGGTAACCATTGCCAGATATCTTTCGGGGCAGATACCTTCGGAGCAATATTCGAATGTTTTGCGTTCCGCGCTTTCCTCACCTTCATTCATGGAAAGAAAATTAAACGAAAACAGAGAAAAGATAGCAGCTGCCGCATATAACAAAGCAATGGCTGCGGCGATGCAGATTGAAAACCTCTTTTCTGTTTCGCCAAAGATGCTGAGAGTTATTTCGTATATTTTTAAAAAATTGAGAGAAGTTACACCGCTTATGCTTCAAAAACTGCTGTATTTCACCCAAGGAGTATCATATGCACTTAACGGAAGACCTATTTTCCCCGAAAATTGTCAGGCATGGGTGCACGGGCCGGTATATCCGGAAGTATATGATATGTTTAAGGACTTTAAGTATAATCCGATTGAAGACGCGCGTTTTGCGATTTTTGATGGAATCGACAATGAACTGGATGAAAATGAGCGTAAAGTTCTGGATTTGGTCATGAATACCTTTGGTGAATACGGGGGAAGAGCACTCGAGCGCATTACGCATAATGAGGAACCTTGGAAAGAGGCCAGAAAGGGATATGATGACAGTATTCCGTCCAATGAAATTATTTCTATGAAAAACATTGAAGCATATTATACTGCAATGAATGCGAAGTACGACTTTTCATCCGAAACCGGACTGCGGAAATATATAAATGCGATGATGCGTTAGGACAAACCATGGCAACAAACACAGACCAACAGGCAAAACAACAATATACATACTGCAAAGTTCGCTTCAGCAGCTCGCGGTTTGAGCTTTCGTATATCACGGAGGATGAGAGTGTCCGGGCAGGCGATTTTGTTAAGGTGCCCTTTGGCAAGGAAAACGAGGAGAGAGTCGGTCTGGTGATGCGGGTGATTCAGTGCACGAGCGAAGATGCGCCGTACCCGCCGGAAAAAACAAAGTATGTCCTCGAAAAAACCGAACAGCCGGAAGGCTGGGATGTACCAAAGCAAAAGAAAACGCCGGGAATGGCAGAGCCGCAAGCAGAATTGCAAATGCACGCTGAAACGCAAATGCACGCTGAAACGCAAGTGCGCGCTGAATCGCAAGAACCGCAGGCGCGCGCTGAAGCACCAGAATCGCAATCAGAGCCGCAGGCGCGCTTTGAACCGCGAAAGAAGAAAGGAATCGGCGGCAAATGCATAGCCTTCGCTTTAGCTGTCATGCTTGTTTTTATAATCGGAGCTATCAAACCTAGAGAAAATACAGACAGTGTGGAGCCTGCACCGCCGCAAACAAGTTACATTGATCCTGAGCGCGAAGAAGAGATAATGGAACAGGTTTTAAAGGAGCACTATTCCGGTGAAATGCCGATAGAAGGCATGCCGATGCGCGCATTGAAGTATACATCATTAGGCGAGCCGGATGAAAAAGTTTTATGCCGGGATTATGACAAAATGGACGAAAACCATAAGCAGGTCACGGTGCGCTGGTACCGGAAGGACGGCAGCCTGCTTGCGTCAGGACTCTGCTTTCAGCTGAAAAACGAGAAACAGTTGATTTTGCATTCTTTTACGTATTTTGACCCGAAGGATGATGTGGTTACGGATTCCGGGAAAGATAATAAACCGACAATCCCGTGGGAAGGCATTCGTGAAGACTACGATAATCCGGAGGATTTGTGGGAAGATAACCCGGGAGACTACGATGACGAAGACGAAGCCTGGGACGAGTGGTATGACGACGGGGACGAGCCGTATGATGGCTGAAAGGGTCTGATTTTGGCGAAGTGGAAAGAGAAACTTAAGCTTGACTTTACACAAAGTGTAGTATATCATACTCGTAAGAAACTAACTTACGAGTTACTTTTTATAGATTCTTTTGAGGTGGAAGCATGGGTCAATTTTATTGCCGCGAAGATGAACTTAGAAAACTGAACAAACGATATGAGGACGGCAAATTTGAGTGCGTTATTATTTACGGAAGACGGCGTGTCGGAAAAACTGCGTTGATTAACGAATTCTGTAAGGACAAACCGACGATATTTTTCTCCGCTTTGAATACGACGGGAAAGGAAAACTTGGGGGCACTTTCGAAATCCATTATGAGTTTTGAGAGACCGAATGCGGAATCAGCGCCTGAATTTACAAGCTATGATGCGGCGTTGGAGGAACTGACTGCGTTATCAAAGGAAAAGCGAGTGGTCTTTGTCATTGACGAATATCCGTATCTCGCAAAGGCAAAACCGGCGATTTCGGTGATGCTCCAGCATGTGGTTGATCATAAATGGAGTGATTCCAAGATGTATCTGATTTTGTGCGGCTCGTCCATGAGCTTTATGGAAAATCAGGTTTTGGGAAAGGAAAGCCCTCTGTACGGACGGAGGACGGCTCAGTTTAAGATTCAGCCGCTGGATTATAAGGAAACTGCGGTTTTTCATCCGGAGTTATCGAATGAGGACAATGCGCTGATTTATGGAATTACGGGAGGCGTTCCGCATTATATCAATAAGCTGGATGTCCGGGGAAGTGTGGATGAAGCACTGCTCGAAAACTTGTTTGACCGCTCCGGGTATCTGTATGAGGAGCCTGCAAATCTTTTAAAACAGGAGCTGCGAGAGCCGGCAATTTACAATGCAATCATCAAAGCAATCGCAGAAGGCGCTTCCAGGCTGAATGATATCAAAACGAAGGTCGGAGAGGAAAACGCTGTGGTATCGAAATACCTTAAGACCTTAATAGAGCTCGGAATTGTAAAAAAAGAGATTCCTGTGTCTGAGAGGCCCGGCAAAAAAACCATTTATCTTCTGGCAGATAATTTTTTCCGGTTTTGGTATCGGTTCGTGCCGGTGAATGCAAGCGCTATTGATTCCGGACGAATTGCGAAAACATACTCTCATGCCGTAAAACAGTATTTCTCCGACTACATGGGGCTGATATTTGAGAAAATGTGCAGGGACTATTTGCTCTTTTACGCAGAAGACCTTCCAATTGAGCTAAATGAAATCGGCCAGTGGTGGGGAACGGATTCTAAAACAAAAAAGCAGGTACAGATTGACATTGTCGGGACTCCCGCTCAAGGAAAGGAATACATGATCGGCTCCTGCAAATATCGAAATGAAAAAATTGGACTGGACGAGCTGGAACGGCTTCGGGATTATGCATCCGCCTTTGGCAAAGGCTCAAATTACTACTATTATATTTTTTCAAAGGGTGGTTTTACAGAAGGATTGCTGCAGGCACAAGGGCGCGGAGAAGTACGGTTGTTTACACTTGATGACATTTACAAATAATACAAACAATAAAAAACAAGAGGAACACTTGTTCTTTATCAGAGAATATGATATAATGATTTTGTCAAG
>FR882030.1:0-11074 GCA_000435615.1 Firmicutes bacterium CAG:238
TATTTTCCGTTAATGCGACAGCCCCTTCCAAATCAGTTATAGTAATGGTAAAAAGATTATATATAATTACGGAGGAAAACAATGGATACAAACAAAAGACCTGAAACTATGGAAAGAATTACAACACCGGCACTGGCTGGGGCATTTATCGAAGAGCAGATTGCGGCAATTCGCGCGCAGGTAGGAGACAAGAAGGTGCTTTTGGCGCTGTCCGGCGGTGTGGACTCATCGGTTGTAGCCGCACTTTTGATCAGAGCAATCGGGCAGCAACTCGTATGCGTACATGTAAATCACGGTCTTCTTCGTAAAGGCGAGCCGGAACAGGTTATCGAGGTATTTCGCAATCAGATGAATGCGAATCTGATTTATGTGGATGCTGTTGACCGCTTTCTTGATAAGCTTGCAGGAGTGGAAGAACCGGAAAAGAAGAGGAAGATTATCGGCGCGGAATTTATCCGCGTGTTTGAAGAGGAAGCACGCAAACTGGAAGGAATTGAGTTCCTCGCACAAGGAACCATCTACCCTGACATTCTTGAGAGTGACGGCGTAAAGGCACACCACAATGTGGGAGGACTTCCGGAAGATATGCAGTTTGAACTGGTAGAACCGGTAAAACTGCTGTATAAGGATGAAGTTCGCGTTGTAGGCAAGGAACTCGGACTCCCTGATGGCATGGTTTACAGACAGCCATTCCCGGGACCGGGTCTTGGCGTGAGGTGCACAGGTGCAATTACAAGAGACAGACTCGAAGCGGTAAGAGAAGCGGATGCAATTGTAAGAGAAGAAATCGGCAAGCTGAATCCGACACCGTGGCAGTATTTTGTTGCGATTCCGGATCTTAAGTCAACAGGTGTTAAGGATGGAAAGAGATACATGGGATGGGCGGCAATTATCCGCGCTATCGATACGGTAGATGCTGTAACCGCAAAATCCGTTGAAATTCCGTTCAGTGTACTCAGCACAATTCGTGACAGAATTATTGCGGAAGTTCCGGGTGTAAACAGAGTGCTTTGGGACATTTCAGACAAGCCGACGTCCACAATAGAGTGGGAGTAAATAGGAGGAACACATGACGGAATTACTGGCTCCGGCAGGAAATATGGAGGCACTGAAGGCCGCGATCGCAAACGGATGCGACGCGGTCTATCTTGGTATGCAGAAATTCGGTGCACGGGCATACTCTTGCAATTTTGATGAAACGACTCTGCGGGAGGCGGCCAGCTATGCACATCTGCGGGAGGTAAAGGTATTTGTCACAATGAATACCATCGTGTTTGAAGAGGAACTTTCAGATATGAGAGCACAGCTTGCGTTTCTCAATGAAATCGGCGTGGACGGCGTCATCGTGCAGGACATGGCGGTGTTTGACTATATCGTAAATCATTTTCCGGATATGGAAGCGCACTGCTCGACGCAGATGGGAATCGACGATTTAGACGGAACGCTGTTTTGGAAGGAGCTTGGTGCAGAGCGAGTGGTACTGGCGCGTGAAGTGGATATTGAGAAAGCAAAGAAAATCCGCAGGGAAGCAAAAGTTCCGATTGAAATTTTTGTGCATGGGGCGCTGTGCGTGTCGTATTCCGGCAACTGCCTGATGTCGGGGCTGATTGGCTATCGGAGCGGAAATCGCGGTCGGTGCGTCGGTTCCTGCCGCAAGCCGTATGAACTGCTGAATAAGACGACCGGAAAATCGCTTGGGACAAGCTATCTTCTCTCAACAAAGGATTTGAACACCATCGATTATATCAAGGATTTGAAAGAACTGGATTCTTTGAAAATCGAGGGGCGCATGAAGGAGCCGGCATATGTGGCAAATGTTGTGGCGAAATACCGCAAGGCGCTGGACGGGACAGTGACCGCTGAAGAAAAAGACGAGCTGAAAAAGACCTTTAATCGTACATTTACGAAAGGCTATCTGTTCGGCGAAGACCCGAAGGACTTGAGCAATATTCAAAAGCCGAATAATTTCGGATACGAAATCGGCGTAATCAGCGGTAGCTATAAAGGAATGTACGAAATCCGGCTGCATGATGAGCTGCGGCAGAATGACATCATACGAGTTGACCATAACAATGAAGATGTAAACTTATCGGTTGTAAAACTCTACGATCACGAGGGAAACCTAATCAACCGCGCAGACCGCGTCTGCTATATCCGCATCAAGGAAAAGCTTACAAGGGGCGACCTTGTATACAAGACAAAGGACTATGTTTTCTACAAAGAATTGGAGCAGCACATGGATGGGGAGCTTCGTCGTTTCCCGCTCAGCCTGAGGGTCTATGCCTACCCCGGCGCGCATCTGACGGTAGATGCGGAAGGACTTGGCGTGCAGTACTTCTATGAGAGCGAGGAAATTTTGGAGGTGGCAGAAAACCATCCGACGACGATAGAGCAGGTGAAGAAGCAGTTTGCGAAGCTGAACGACACCGTATTTATGCTGCAAAATCTCGAATATGAGGAGTGTGGGGCGTTTCTTCCGGTGAAGATGATCAATCAGGCACGCCGTGAAATCGTAGATAGGCTATATGAGGAAAAAATAAACAATAAGCCGCGCAGGGTACTGACGGAAACGGTAGAGGCAGAGGCGCAGACGGACGCAAGCGAAAGGGACACGGTGCAGGCGCAGGCACCATACCTGACGGCTTCTGTCACCACGCGCGAGCAGTACGAAGCTTGCCGCAAGGCGGGACTGACGGAAATCTATTTTGAAAATATAATCAGAAGAAACCAGATTGAATATGAACCGAGGGAAGGCGAGCTCTTAATCGGAGGCTATGGCGGACTGCATTATTATAAAGACTGTAACCCGTTCATCACTGACTACTCTTTCAATGTGGTGAATTCCGTGACCTGCCGGAAGCTGCACGAGCTGGGAGCAAAGCGCATTACTCTTTCTTATGAGCTGAACCGCAGACAGATTGCGGATTTGATTGCGGCGTACCGGAAAGACTATGGGCAGGCACCGGCACTTGAAATGATTGTCTATGGCCGCGCACCGCTGCTGTTCACAAAATACTGTCCTTTGAAAAAGATGGAACAGTGTGGGATCTGCAAGCAAAATCGTTATGAACTCAGGGATGAATATGGAACCTTTCCGATTCTTTCACACGAGGACTGCACGACGACGATTCTAAACGGCAAAATCCTGAACCTTTTGGACGAAATGCCGTCCATCGAAGGTGTAGAGGCTTTCCGTCTGAATTTTACTACCGAAACGCCGGAAGAAGTTTCACGCATTGTCAAGGAAGCAAAGAAAAAACTCGAAGGAAGCGGGGGGAACTCTTGCTTCAACAGAGAGACGGACACGAGGGGACATTTTAACCGAGAAATTATTTAGTGAGAGGAACTATCTATGATTCAGGTCGAAAAACTATCTTATGGTTTTCCGGAGAAAGAACTATATCGCAATATATCGTTTTCCATTGAGCAGGGGCAGCATTGCGCGCTGATTGGGAGCAACGGCTGCGGCAAATCGACGCTTGTCGAAATGCTGACAAATCCCGAGAAATACTGGTTTGACGGAAAAATTACAAAGGATGAAGAATGCAGAACCGGCTATGCCGGACAGTTCTGCGTGCGCGAAAAAATGCAGGACTGCACGGTGTTTGAATATCTGAGTAGACGTTTTACGGAGCTGCAGGAGGAGATTGCAAAGGTTTGCGAGGAAATGGCGCATCCGGAAAATGACGAGGAAGATATGGAGTGGCTGTTTTCGCAGTATCAGGCTTTGCTCGACCGAAACGAGGCGATGGACGGCGACAACTATGAAAATGTGATCCGCAGGCAGCTCAATGCGGCGGGCATGGGAGCGCTTGAAAACACAAGGCTTTCGGACATCAGCGGCGGTGAGTACAAGCTGCTTCAGATCATGAAGGAAATGCTGCTTGCGCCGAATTTTCTGGTTTTGGACGAGCCGGATGTGTTTTTGGATTTTGAGAACCTGAACGGACTCCGCCGGCTAATCAACGAGTTTAAGGGTACGATTCTGGCGGTGACGCATAATCGCTATCTGCTGAATCACTGTTTTGATAAAATTCTGCATTTGGAAAACGGGGATTTGCAAGAGTTTGACGGTACTTACAGCGAATACCGCTGCAGGCTTCTGCGGAAAAAAATAGAATTAAAGTTTCAGCATATAGAGGAGCAGGAGGAAATCGCACGCACGGAAGAAATGGTGGAAATCCTGCGGAAGCAGGCGACGCTGATGGTAAATCCGACCATCGGGCAGGCAGTCAATGCCAAGCAGTCGCAGCTCGACAGGCTTCTGGCAAGGCAGATAAAGGCACCGTTCATCGAAGTGCGCGAGCCGCACATTGCGTTTCCGCAGGTGGAAGCAGGCGGCGAGCCGGAGGACGGCGAAAACGGGAAGCAGAGCGGCGCGCATGAAGGCGAACGCAAGGAAATCCGCACGGTACTTGCGCTTACAGACTACGAATTGAAATTCGATGAGTACTTGCTGCACGATGTGAATTTTAAGGTGAAGGAGGGCGAAAAGGCTGCGCTCATCGGTGCCAACGGGACAGGGAAATCGACCTTAATTCGTGAAATCGTTAAGAACGAAAATCCCGCAATCCGAATCGCGGACGGTGTGAATTATGCCTGCTTTTCACAGCTCAGTGCGGAAGAAGATCGTCTTTCCGGCGGTGAACGGAATCTTAAGCATCTTGAGGCTTTGGAGCACACAGGAGCAGAGCTTCTCCTGCTGGATGAACCGAGCGCACATCTGGATTTGTACGCGCAGTCGGCACTGGAAAAGGCAGTCAAGGAATACAGAGGAACCGTTTTTATGGTTACGCACGACTTTTACCTTGCAGCAAACTGTGCAGACTATGTTTTGCTGATTGAAGACAATACCGTGCGGAGGATTCGCAGCAGGAACTTCCGTAAAATGGTTTATGATAAGTATTTTGACTCATCCTATTTGGAAGCGGACCGAAAATGTCAGCAAGTTGAGGCAGGCATTACGGAGGCATTCCGCCGCGATGATCTGGCTGCTGCAGACAGACTCTGCAGTCAATTGGAAGACTTGTGCAAGAGCGGAACGGTAAATGAATGAAAAAAACAGCCTTTTGATTAAGGTCGTTTTTTATTGATATTGCAGGCGGTACTCTCTCGGTCCGATGCCGTAATGTTTTTTGAAAACTTTAGTGAAGTAGCTCGGCGAGGTAAATCCTACCATGAGGCAGATCTCAGTTATGGAATGATAACTCGTGCGTAAGAGTTCCTCTGAATGCGACAACCTTATGTTATTAAGGTATGTCGTGAAAGGAATTCCCATTTCCTGCTTAAACAGTGTTGATAAATAGGTGCTGTTGACATGTACATGCTCTGCAAGCTTTGAAAGTGTGATATCTTCTTTAAAATTCGTGTTTACGTAAGACACCACTTCTTTTATTACGGAGGAGCCGCCGGAGTAGTTTTGCTGTGCCATGGACTCTGTAAGCGTTAATATCAATGAAATTGCAAACTGGTGCATCTCCTTTAATGTCTGCGATTCGTTGATCCTTTCAAGATAAAAGAATTGATCGAAGTTGGTCTGCCATTCGTATTGATTTTGTGTAATGTGCGTAAAAAAACCTATCAGCCGAAGTTTGACCAGCGACATGTTTCCGCCTTCAAATACGATAATATCTTCCATATATTTACCAAAACCTTTTTTGCAGAGGTCGACATTTCCGGATTTTATTATGTTTGCAAGTTCATTTTCCGATTCGTAAGGATACTCGAGATTGATGCGTTCCTTTTTGAGCGAAATAAGCTTTTCTCCGATTTCGGTTTGTTCTTTGTACTGCTGATTTGCAAGGCTTGCGGAAGGAGAGCCTCCCATAACCGAGTTGATTGCATTTTGGAATAGAGTGTTCAGATACGAAATCTCGCTCGGTTTATACATGTTCATATTTTTAATGAGTGGGATGAGACGCACATAGTCCACTTCAAAAGCAACAATTCTGTTTGAGAGGGAACCGATGTGTTTTTCCATGCTTGTACCCATGGCAATCGGTCCGGCAATCAGGAATCCGTAAACATGACCGTCAAGAGCCAGGGGGTTGCAGAGATGTATCAGCCCTGCTTCACACATAAAAATATAGGCTTCCGGCAGAGAAAGCGAGATGTTCATTGACGAAATCAAATTTCTGGTGCAAATAAAGTCATCTGTGCCGAAAGAAGTGTTTGCGGAGCAGATTCTTGCCTCGTCCATTGTAGACCAGATGTATTTACCGTTGTTCGAGAAAAATGAAATCGGAATCTTGGTTATCTGCGAAAAAGCGACAAGATTCGTTTCGAGCCGGGGCATTTTTTTATTTATGTCGCCGCTCTTCAGCTCCGGAAGTTCGTATAAATGCTGCATATATTTGACCTCTAAATAATAGTACTAAAAAGTAATAAAAAATTTAGGTTTTTACAAAAACACATACTTAGATTCTACTCATATGCGAAAGAAATGTCAATTAAAACTTTTAAAGTGAAAATTTTTTTGATATAATATAGAAAAGGAGGATGAAAAAATGAGTGAAGTTTTAGATAAAATCAAATCAAGAAGAAGCATCAGAAAGTATAAGCCTGATCCGGTTCCGCAGGAACTCTTGGATCAAATCATCGAGGCGGGACTGTATGCCGCAAACGGAAAAGGTTTTCAGAACACGATTATCATTCAGGTAACCAACAAAAAACTTCGGGATGAAATTTCAGAAAAAAATCGCGAAATTTTGGGCGCAAAGGAAGGTACAGATCCGTTTTATGGTGCACCTGCGATGCTGATTGTGCTGGCAAAGAAGGACTGGTACAACGCGAAATATGACGGCGCTCTGGTTATGGGAAATCTCATGCTTGCGGCGCACGAACTGGGTCTTGGAAGCTGCTGGATTAACCGCGCCCGCGAAGAGTTCGAGACTGATTGGGGGCGTAATCTTCTGAATTCTTTGGGAATCAAAGAGGAATATGAAGGCGTCGGACACTGCGCAATCGGTTATATTGATGGCGAGTATCCGAAGGCTCCGAAGATTAAAGAGGGCAGAGTGTATTATATATTATAGGCAGGCCGCTTTTCACATATTCGATCACACCCGGTGTGATTGTGCAATGAGGCCCAGAAGCTTGTAATTCACTCAGCACTGCAGAAAGCGCAGCATGCAGCTTGTCTGAAAGCTGGGTCTGCGTAAGATTGGAAAGCATGTCATTTAAAACACAGGTATCACATGCAAGCCCTTTCACCGGTGTGCCGGAAACGGCACAGCGGAGTGCTTCCGCCAGAACCTGCTCGAAGATATTAAGCACGAGGGTCTCATGCTCTTCACCGAAACGGCGACACAGCATTTCGCTTGCAGCAGTTGAATCGAAACAGAGACAGAAGCGATTCTCAATATCGATACGCTCCAGATATTTTTCGATAAATTCAATTCCCGTAAGGTCGTTTACAGGCAAAAAAGTCGGATAATCTGCGGTGATGTGCGTTTCGTGTGCGCCGAATTTCGGATTGTAGAGTTTAAAGAAACCACGAATACCGTCAATGATAGTCGAGGCATAGAACTCGTTTTTAACGGCAAAAATATTTTTGGAAACTTGTCCATGCAGCATGCGTGCAGTGACAAGTTTCTTTTTTATGATTTTCGTGCCTTCATCGTAAAGCGTTCGGAGCGGCTCGGAAGCGAGACGAAAGGCTGCTTCGTCCGGGCTTGGACAGGCTTTGAGTGCAAGCCCCGCCGTGTAGAAAACAGACAGGACAAATTCCTGCGCCTGCTCAATGCGAATGGAACTGCTCAGGCCGTCTGTAAAATCCATAGCCAAGTCGGCGACGATATCCATCCCTTCTTTTTGAATGCGCACGGCGGATTCCGGAAGGACAAGACCGGATTTCTGTGCTTCTCTCAGAAGAGAAACCAGATACTCGCGTCCGCTAAGCTTTGAGGCATCTATAAATTCTTTCTTTATAAGCTGCATATTAAATCTCCTTACTAAACAAATCGGGTGTGGCATATTTGAGTTTGATTCTTTTCGCAAGTGCAGGGAGCGCCTCTGATTCCAAAAGTTCGATGCTCCCGCAGCATTCTCCGTCGAAAGCTTTTTTCATGTATCTGATAAGTGCCTCATCGCCGATACGGTCAAGCGTTTCGTTTTTGAATGCGTAAAAAAGCGTGATAAGTTCGGAAAAGATTTCTTCACAATTATCGCGCGTGATATAAGGAGAGTCTGAAAAGACCTCAATTATAGGGTCAACAGCTCCGGGACCGAATTCGATTCGTCCCGTCTGCTTGAGAGCTTGTGCAGCAGTGCCGCGCAAAGCGAGTGCCTGCTGTCCTGTAAGTACAATTTGACTCATAATATTATTTTTTCCTCCAAATCGAATTAGCAAGCTGCCTGAAACCGTATTCAAGAAGTTCATACTCCGGCATACCGAAGGCCTGCGTCAGGTAGCCGGATTTTGTGTCAACAAGCTCAAAAAGCGCAGATGCGGATGACCAGAAAATCTGCACGCTGAGGGCAGGGTTAATATTACTCCTGACAATGCCCTGCACCAGACCTCCAGATATGAAAGACGAAAGTGCATCGTTGATTTCGCTGCCAACCGTAAAATTTTGCAAACGGCATCCGATTTTTCCGAAGCGGAGACCGGTAAAGTATACTAACGATATGTAAAATATACTAATAGTATACTAAATGCCGTTTCAATTTTCAAGACTAAATTATATGAAAAATCAGAGTTTTGTGGTATTATAATAAGATAAAACAAGGAAGGGGGGTACGAAAATGAGTAGAAGTACAACATTATTCAGGACGATTGCGATTTGCCTGCTTATGGCTTGCATGACGATTTTTATGTTCGGATGCGGTGAAAAGCAGCCTGCGGACGCCAAGACTTATGATTTGCAGCAGGTGTACCAGGATTTGATGAATGCACAGCCTGCGGACATAGAGGATTTGAGCGGTGTCATGTTTGAAACGACAGATAAGGACGCGATTAATGGGACTTATCACGGTCTTGCTGACATTGAACTGAAGCAGGAAGTGTGCTATCAGCATGCGGTTACGGGTTTTTGCGAGGTAATGCTTGTGGAAACAGCAAGCCCTGACGACGTGCAGAAAGTGATCGACATTTTTAATGCGCGTATCGATACATCCGCGGATGACTCGTTCTATCCGGAAACCGCGCAGATTTGGGCGCAGAACGCACAGGTGCAGAGCGAAGGAAACTATGTCGCACTTGTTGCACTGCCGGACGGATATACCGTGCCGGATAAAATTTTTGGCTAAGGCAGATTATGATTAAGCAGATACAAGAACTCGAAATAGAAGTAATCAGAAAAAATGTGAAAAATATCAATTTGACGGTACTGCCACCGGACGGGCATGTCAGGGTGTCAGTGCCGTTTGGGCTTTCGGAGGAGCGTCTTGCGGAATTTTTATGCAGCAAAACAGACTGGATTCGCGTGCACAGGCAAAAGGTCATCGAGAGAGCGGCAAAAAAGGAAGCGGGTTCTGCACTGCGAAATCCCGAAATGTCAGAAGAGGAGCGAAAAGAACTCCTAGAACGGTATCGCGAGTTTTTGAGGCCGAAGCTTGAAGAATATTTGGCATTTTGGGGGAGGCAGACAGGACTGCACCCGGAAAAATGGCAGATGCGGGATATGAAAACCCGCTGGGGAAGCTGCAACCCGCGGACGAAAAAGCTTTGGTTCAGTGTCGGACTTGCCGAAAAGCCCGACGAATGCATCGAGTATGTGGTTCTGCACGAGCTTGCACATCTGAAGATTGCCAATCACGGTGCGGACTTCAAAGCCTTTTTGTCGCAGTTTATGCCGGACTGGCGAGTGCGCCAAAAGCAGCTGAACGGACGCTGAATCAGCACGTTTTACTCTTTTAAAAACTCAATAACCGCCTGAAGTTCCGGAGACATCCATTTCCTGCGTGAATAAAGGAGCTGTCTCCATACATCGGTATGAATTTTCGGAACGTCCAGAATTGCCAGCCTGCCGTCCTGTACATATTCGGAAATCACGAATTCCGGAAGGTAGGAAATTCCAATATCCTGTGTAAGCAGGCGGCAGATAAGATGCGTATCACCGGATTCCAGCACCGGGAGCGTTTCCCTTCCTGTCTCTGCAAGGGTTTCATCAAGCAATGCCCGGTAACTCATGTCTTTTTCGGTCAGAATCAGCGGATAATCTAAAATCTGCCCGATTCCGACTTTTTTTTGCCCGGCAAGCGGGTGCGACGCTGCTGCTGCGAAGTTAATCTGCACCGGCGCTTCAAACGCTGTAATATAATGATGATTTAAGATACGGCGGTCAAGGGTGTAGACAATATCTGCGCGGTTTTCGCTCAAAAGCTGAAACATTTGGTCGGTGCTTGCCGAGGTTATTTTCAGACGAATCTTTGGGTATCTGCGGTGAAAATCCTTGAAGCGGGTGTTAAACTGCCAGCCGGCAAGCGACTCCGCAATCGCGATTCGGATAATTCCCTCCGGCTCAGCTTCCGTTGAAATATGCGAGGCTTCCGCGGCAAGGCGCAGCATATGCTGGGCAATCGGCAGAAGCTTTTCACCTCCATTTGTCAGAAGAACGGTATGGTTGATGCGCTCAAAAAGGGGCATGCTGAGCTCTTTTTCGAGCTGCTTAATCTGAAAAGAAACCGTAGACTGCGTGAAACCAAGTCTTGCGGCGGCCTGCGTGAAGCTCTTCATTTCATTTACCATTACAAAGGTTTCTAAATTTTTAATATCCATTTTGCCTCCTGCTTTCGCCGTTTGTAGATTTATGCAAAGAGCAATCGAAAAATTCGATTAATATAATAAAAAAGATTCATTTTACAAATTATGTTATGAATTATATAATGGGAATAGTGGGATGTCAAGGGACATCGGGAAAGGAATTTGCTAATTATGGAAAACAGAGAAAGATTAGGAACAAGATTGGGATTCATCATGCTTTCCGCAGGATGTGCAATCGGATGCGGCAATGTATGGAAGTTCCCTTGGATGTGCGGACAAAACGGCGGCGGCAGCTTCATGCTGATTTACATGCTTTGTCTGATTTTGATGGGGCTTCCGGCGATGATTATGGAATTCAGCGTGGGAAGA
>FR882030.1:11097-33811 GCA_000435615.1 Firmicutes bacterium CAG:238
AAGAGCGGCGCAGACAAGCCCGCTGTATATGTATCCAAAGCTTTCGACAGCGAAAAATAAGAGGAAATGGAGACCGTTCGGAGCCATTTGCTTAATCGGCAATATCGCTCTGATGGCGTTTTATACCGTTGTAACGGGCTGGATTATTTACTACTTTGTAAAATTTTTGACCGGAAAAAATGATGATTTCGGCTTCGTGTCGATGATTACAAATCCGGGCGTCAATGTTACATACCTGTTTGTGACAGTATTTGTAGCGTTCATCATCCTGAGCTTCGAACTGCAGGGCGGACTGGAACGCGTGACGAAATATATGATGTCGGCCTTGATTATTTTAATGATTGTGCTGGCAGTCCACAGCCTTACGCTTGACGGCGCAAAGGAAGGAATAGCATTTTACCTGATTCCGGACTTTTCTAAAATCACAGGTTCGGTTATCGTCGGCGCGATGAATCAGGCGTTTTTCACCTTGTCCGTAGGCATGGGCGGGATGGCGATTTTCGGAAGCTATATCGAAAAAGACCGTTCGCTGATGGGAGAATCGGTGAATATTATTGCGCTTGACACCTTCGTCGCGGTAATTGCAGGGGTTATCATGTTCCCGGCTTGCTTTACATACGGACTGGAAGTAAATGCGGGTCCGAGCCTTTTATTCGATACGATGGCAAGCGTGTTTAACCATATGAATGGCGGACGCTGGTGGGGTGCTTTGTTCTTCCTGTTCATGGTATTTGCGGCGTTCTCGACAGTGCTTGCGGTATGTGAAAACATCCTGGCGATGATTCGTGAGCTGACAGGCTGGTCGCGTCCAAAGGGATGCATCGCGTGCGGAATCGTAATCTTTTTACTGGCAATCACGACAGCTCTGGGAAACAGCGTGCTGCATTTTCAGCCTTTTGCGGAGGGGACATCCTGGCTTGATTTCTGGGATTTCATCGTTTCGACGAATATTTTGCCTCTGGGTTCTTTGGTTTTAGCATTGTTCTGCTGCAACAATTTCGGCTGGGGCTGGGACAATTTCATGAAGGAAGCAAACGAAGGACACGGACTGAAGGTGAAACCTTGGATGAAGCCGATTTTCAGATACTTTCTTCCATGCGCGATTCTCTTCATTTACATTTACGGAATGGCAACATTTAGCTGGAAATAATCTGTGAAGAGTGCTATAATAGAAATGTTATGTGCACTTAGGAGAAACAGATTATGGAAAGAGAAAATTTAAAATCGAGATTAGGATTTATCCTGCTTTCTGCGGGATGCGCAATCGGAATCGGAAATGTGTGGAAATTCCCGTATATGGCGGGGCAGGGCGGCGGCGGAGCTTTCGTGCTCTTTTATGTGCTGTTCCTGATTATTTTAGGACTTCCGATTATGACGATGGAATTTGCGGTCGGCCGCGCCAGCGGCAAAAGCCCGGTAAGAGCTTATCAGGCACTTGAAAAACCGGGACAGAAATGGCATATCCACGGCTATCTGACCTTGGTGGGCTGCTACCTTTTGATGATGTTCTATACGACGGTAGCGGGATGGATGCTGCACTATTTCTATCTGACCGCGGCAGGAAAATTCGACGGAAAGACATCTGACGAAATCACAGGTGCTTTCGGCGAAATGCTTGCAAATCCGAAAGTTATGATGTTCTGGATGGTGCTCGTGGTGATTATCGGAATCCTCGTTTGTGCCATAGGGCTGCAAAATGGTCTCGAAAAGGTTACGAAGATAATGATGATCGCGCTGCTTGTAATTATGTTTGTTTTGGCAGTTAACAGCCTGTTTATGCCGGGCGCGGCAGAGGGGCTGAAGTTCTATCTGGTTCCGGATTTTGCGAGAATGAAAGAAGTCGGCATAATCAATACCCTTGTGGGCGCGATGAATCAGGCCTTCTTCACGCTGAGCCTGGGTATCGGCGCGATGTCGATTTTCGGAAGCTATATTGGGAAAACACATTCGCTTCTGGGAGAATCCGTGCGGGTTGTGACGCTCGATACTTTCGTTGCGATTACAGCGGGGCTGATTATCTTCCCTGCGTGTTTTACATACGGAGTGGATCAGACCTCCGGACCGAGCTTGATTTTCATTACGCTGCCAAATATTTTTGCAAATATGAATATGGGTCGCCTTTGGGGAAGCCTGTTCTTCCTGTTCATGGCGTTTGCGGCACTTTCTACGGTGCTTGCGGTATTTGAAAATATTATCTGCTGCGGCATGGAGCTCACCGGCTGCTCAAGAAAGAAGTCATCGACAGTGAACTTCGTGCTGATTACACTGCTTTCCGCTCCTTGCGTGCTCGGATACAATGTATGGGCGTGGGACGGCTTTGCAATCTTCGGCGGAGCGGTTCTGGATTTGGAGGACTTCCTCGTAAGCAATATCTTCCTTCCGCTTGGTTCACTGGTTTACCTGCTTTTCTGTGTAGGGCGCCACGGCTGGGGCTGGAAGAATTACAAGGAAGAGGTCAATACGGGTCATGGACTGAAAATGCACGACTGGATGCGCGGCTATCTGACTTATGGACTGCCGGCAATCGTATTGTTCATCTTTGCATTCGGAATTTATGATAAATTCTTTTAAAATATGGGCAGGACTTTAGACGAAAATCTGATATATGAAATTTTGGCGGTCGTGGAAGAAATTCCGTCGGGCAAAGTCGCCTCTTACGGGCAGATTGCGGCGCTTATCGGTCGGGAAAAGAACTCACGGCTAGTCGGAAAAGTCCTCAGCATGGCAGAGTTTTACGGCGATTATCCCTGCCACCGCGTGGTAAACCACATGGGCCGGACCGCACCGGGCTGGCATGAGCAGCGGGGGCTTCTCGAAGCGGAAGGCGTGGGATTTCGCGAGAACGGCTGCGTGGATATGAAAAAACACAGGTGGGACTGCTGAGCGGCGTTCCACCTTTTTGGCGCGCCCGGCGAAATGCTTCTTTGTTTTGTGTCTGCCACGCGGCGCGCTGCATTGTTTCCGGTTCGCCCCCTTGCGGCACGCTTTATCGTGCTAACGCGCTGAAAAAATGCTTGCATTCACGCTTTCTCTGCGGTAGAATAAAAGAATAGTTTTTAAAACAGTCAGAGGAGGCATAAATAAAATGTATGTAGTATGTTTGGATTTAGAAGGCGTTTTAGTGCCTGAAATTTGGATAGAATTTGCGGAAGCCGCAGGAATTCCGGAGCTGAAAAAAACGACGCGTGACGAACCGGATTACGATAAACTGATGCGGTATCGCCTTGATATTCTGAAAGAGCACGGACTGGGACTTGCAGAAATTCAGAAAACCATCGCCACTCTCGACCCGCTTCCGGGCGCAAAGAAGTTTTTAGATGAGCTCCGCGACATGACGCATGTTGTGATTGTCAGCGATACTTTCGAACAGTTCGCAAAGCCTTTGATGGAAAAGCTCGGTCTGCCGACAATTTTCTGTAACACATTGGTGGTAGCCGATGACGGCGAAATCACGGACTATAAGATGCGCATCGAAAACTCCAAGTACAGCACGGTCAAGGGTCTGCAGTCCATCGGATTTGACACGATTGCAAGCGGCGACAGCTACAATGACCTCGGCATGATAAAGGCAAGCAAAGCAGGCTTCCTTTTCAGAACGACCGAGCAGATTAAGAAGGACAACCCGGATGTGAAGGCAGTCGAAACCTATGATGAACTGATGGCTGCGATTAAAGAGGTTATGGCGTAGGCGGGGCATCTATATATATTTCTTGTATAAAGAGCAAATTCCGCTTATAATAATGGTAGGGAGGCGGTAAAATGACTTTGGAAGAAATTCTTCTTACCCTTTCTCAAATCAAACTGCGATTGGAAGAGTTACTGAATCTTAATGTGGATATTGTTCATGGACCAATTCGCAGTGATGACTTGCTGGAAATCAACAAGGAGGTAGAACTATATGTCGCATAGAGACATTACGGCACATCGATACCAGACTTTAAGGATGGAAGATGTATTCTATACTGTAAAAATGGATTTCCCTCAAATTGAAAATCAGCTAAAGGATATTTTGAAAGCCGAAAAAATGAATAAAATACAAAGGAACATCAGGCATCGCGCCCGGTGTTCTTTTTTTGTTTGCGCCGCTCAACGGGGAGCACTGCCTATGGGTGCGCGAGGCAATTGAAGAGGGCTTGCACCGCCCACCCACTCCGGCATCCACCATCCGGCGAGACCCACCGCCCAGTGCCGAATGTTTTACCTATTTTTAACGCAAATACGATTTCAGACTTAACATTGCCGCCGTATACTAAAACCGTAAAAAGGAAAATATAGTATACAAAAGCTTCGAAAGGAAAGCTTTGCGAAAAATGGAGGAAACGAAAATGAAAAAGATTTTAGCATTAACACTTTGCGTAGTAATGGCAGCAGCAGCATTCACAGGCTGCGGCAACAAAAGTTCAAACGGGGAAGCAGACGGAGCACCGATTACGGTTATCTCCAGAGAAGATGGATCCGGCACAAGAGGCGCGTTTACCGAACTGATGGGAGTTATGGTAGATGATGTTGACAACACAACAACTTCCGCAGAAATCTCCCAGAGCACATCCGTTGTTTTGACAACCGTTGCAGGAAACAAGAATTCAATCGGCTATGTTTCCCTCGGTTCCCTGAACGACACAGTAAAGGCTGTAAAGGTAGACGGCGTAGACGCTACCGTAGAAAACATCAAAGGCGGAAGCTATGCAGTATCCAGACCGTTCTTAGTTGTTACAAACGACAAGCTTACCGATGTTTCTAAGGATTTCATCAAGTTCATCCTCAGCAAACAGGGTCAGGCCATCATCGCTGAAGAAGGCTACATCACAATCGATGACAACGCAGCTGATTACGAAACTCAGAAGGGAATCAAAGGCAAAATCGTTTTAGCAGGTTCCACTTCCGTATCACCGGTTATGCAGAAACTTGCAGACGCTTACAAGGCAATCTACAACGATGTAACTCTTGAAATCCAGCAGACCGGTTCCGGCGCAGGCATCACAAGCACAATCGAAGGCGCATGCGACATCGGGATGTCCTCAAGAGATCTGAAGCCTGAAGAAACAGCAGAAGGCATTGAAGGGATAACAATCGCTATGGACGGAATCGCAGTTGTGGTAAATAACGAAAACAGCGTAGAAGACCTTACAAGCGAACAAATCAGACAAATCTTCACAGGTGAAGTAACAGATTGGTCGCAGGTGAAATAATAATATAAGGACGGAGGGCACGATATGAGAAAGTATTCCGAATCAATTATGAAAATCGTATTCCTGCTTTCCGCAGCCGTATCCATTCTGGCAGTCCTGCTTATATGCTGGTTCCTTTTCTCCGAGGGTCTTCCGACCATCGGAGAAATTGGCGTATTAAACTTCCTGACGGGGACGGTGTGGAAACCGCTCGAAAAGCATTTTGGAATCCTTCCGATGATTGTCGGAAGCTGCTATGTGACGGCGGGCGCTATTATCATCGGCGTTCCGGTGGGACTGCTTTGCGCGATTTATATGGCAAAGTTTTGCCCGAGAGGAGTCTATAGAATCCTCAAACCTGCCATCGACCTGCTTGCGGGAATCCCGTCGATCATCTACGGATTCTTTGGCTTGATGGTTATTGTTCCGGTTATGCAGCAGCTGACGGGAACCAGCGGCAAGGGTGTACTTACGGCATCCATCATGCTTGGAATCATGATACTGCCGACGATTATCAGCGTTTCGGAAGCGGCAATCCGAGCGGTGCCGGAAAGCTATTATGAAGGAGCACTCGCACTCGGAGCGACTCACGAAAGAAGTGTGTTTTTCACGACAGTTCCGGCCGCTAAATCCGGAATCATGGCAGGAATTATTCTCGGAATCGGCAGAGCTATCGGCGAGACGATGGCGGTTGTAATGGTTGCGGGAAATCAGCCGGTCATTCCGGAATCAATCTTATCCGGCGTGCGTACCATGACAATTAATATCGTACTGGAAATGGGATACGCAGCAAAGGGTATGCACAGAGATGCACTGATTGCAACGGCAGTGGTGCTGTTCGTGTTCATACTGATTATCAATATTTGCTTCTCTCTGGTGAAAAGGGGGGATAAAAAATGAAAAGATACAAAAATCATCCGCTTTCCCTGGCTCTCTTTTTGCTGGTGAATCTGGCGGCGGTTATTACAGCGGCGGTCGTGCTTTTTCTGATTGGATATATCCTTTGGCACGGCGTACCGAATTTGAGCCTTCCGGGCATCTTCGCATGGGAGTACAACGGTGAAAACCAGTCGATGACCCCGGCGATTATCAACACTTTGATTATGACAGCACTTACTTTGTTTTTGGCAGTGCCAATCGGCGTATTTGCGGCAATCTACCTCGTGGAATATGCGAAAAAGGGAAGCAAACTTGTAAAGCTGATCCGCGTGACAGCGGAGACCTTGGCGGGAATTCCGTCCATTGTATACGGGCTGTTCGGCTTCATCGTTTTCGTCATCACTTTGGGCTGGAGCTACACGCTGATTGCGGGCGTTATCACATTGGCAATTATGATTCTTCCGTTGATTATCCGAACAACGGAAGAGGCTCTGATGGCAGTTCCGGATTCTTTCAGAGAAGGCAGCTTCGGACTGGGAGCGGGAAAACTCAGAACGGTTTTCCACATTGTGCTTCCGTCAGCGGTTCCGGGAATTGCGGCAGGCATCATCCTTGCAATCGGCAGAATCGTCGGAGAATCGGCGGCACTGATCTTCACATCGGGAACCAACCCGGTCGTGGCAAAAGGACTGTTCACTTCAGCAAGTACGCTTTCGGTACATCTGTATGCTCTGCTGACAGAGGGTCTGTACACAGAGCAGGCATATGCGGTTGCGGCAGTGCTTCTCTTCCTCGTAATCGGAATTAATGCATTGTCGAGTGTCGCAGCGAAAAAACTGACTGCAAAATGATAGGGCTCGGAAAGAAAGGAAAAGAGATATGGACAAAATGACAATACACAATGTGAATCTGTTCTACGGCGATTTCCACGCGCTCAAGAATGTGGACTTAGACATTCCCGAAAAGGAAATTACAGCTTTTATCGGACCTTCGGGCTGCGGCAAGTCGACACTTTTGAAATCGCTGAACCGGATGAACGACCTCGTGGAAGGCTGCAAAATCACGGGAGACATCCGTCTGGACGGAGAAGATATTTACGGAGATATGGATGTGAATCTGCTCAGAAAGCGGGTCGGAATGGTTTTTCAGAAACCGAATCCTTTTCCGATGAGCATTTATGATAACATCGCTTACGGACCACGCACCCACGGCGTTCACAACAAAGTCGCGCTGGACGAAATCGTAGAAAAATCGCTGCGCGGTGCGGCAATCTGGGAGGAAGTCAAAGACAGGCTGAGAACAAGTGCTTTGGGGCTTTCGGGAGGCCAGCAGCAGAGGCTCTGTATAGCGAGAGCGCTGGCGGTGGAACCGGAGGTTCTGCTGATGGATGAGCCAACCTCTGCTCTGGACCCGATTTCAACCTCGAAAATTGAGGATTTGGCGGAAGAACTGAAGGAAAACTATACGATTGTCATGGTAACGCACAATATGCAGCAGGCAAGCCGAATTTCGGATAAAACGGCATTTTTCCTGCTCGGAGAGGTTGTGGAGTTTAACGATACGGAGAAGCTGTTCACTTTGCCGAAGGACAAACGAACAGAAGATTACATCACAGGGAGGTTTGGTTGATATGAGAAACAGATTTGACCGGCAGCTCGAGAAGCTGAATACAGAACTGATTAACATGGGTGCGCTTTGCGAGGACGCAATGACCTGCGCGGTTCATGCAATCTTCGATAAGGACGAGGCTCTCATCGAAAAGACAGAGGAAAGAGAAAGACAGATTGACCAGATGGAAAGAGACGTCGAAAACCTATGCATGCGGCTTCTGCTCCAGCAGCAGCCGGTGGCAAGGGATCTTCGCATCATTTCATCAGCACTGAAAATGATTTCGGATATGGAGCGCATCGGTGATCAGGCGGCGGATATCGCCGAGATTGTAAAATATATGGCGGACAGGGAGATTCCGAACGCGCAGCATTTGAAAAATATGTCAGAATTTGCGATGGGGATGCTAAGTTCAAGCATTAACGCCTTCGTTGAGCAGAACGCAGATAAGGCTCGAAAAGTCATTTTGGACGACGATGTGGTGGACAGCTATTTTGAGCGGGTAAAGGCAGATTTAATCGAAAGTCTTTCGCAGGGCGAAGCAGATAAGGAAGCTGGACAGTTTTTGCTTGACATTCTGATGATTGCGAAATATATTGAAAGAGTGGGAGACCACGCGACGAATATTGCAGAGTGGGTTGTGTACGGATTGACGGGGGCGCACCCAGAGGAGACGAATTAAATGATCTATTTATTGGAAGATGATGACAATATCAGAAATTTTGTGACATATGCGCTGAATAACTCCGGGCTTTTAGCGGAGGGATTTGATGTGCCGAGTGCGTTTTGGAAAGCGGTGGAGAAGGAAAAGCCGAGCATGGCGATTCTGGACATCATGCTGCCGGAAGAAGACGGGCTGAGCGTTATGAGAAAGCTCAGAAACCGACCGGATACAAAGGACATGCCGATTATGATGCTGACGGCCAAGAGCACGGAATACGACAAGGTTCTGGGGCTTGACGGCGGCGCGGATGATTATGTAACCAAGCCGTTTGGGACGATGGAGCTGATTGCCAGAGTCAAGGCGCTTCTGCGCCGGGCGGATGTGACGGCAGCAGCGGATACGGAGGACTATCATAACGGGGCATTGTATTTGAATCCCGCCAAACACATTATTCAGGTAAACGGAAAAGATGTGGTTTTGACATTGAAGGAGTTTCAGCTTTTATGCTATTTAGTAAAGAACAAAGGAAATGTTATGACGCGTGATCGGATTTTGCAGGAAATCTGGGGATATGAATTCGACGGCGAAAACCGCACGGTCGATGTACATATCCGGACGCTTCGCACGAAGCTCGGCGAGGCGGGAAGCCTGGTGGAAACGGTACGCGGCATCGGTTACAGAATTGGAGGCAGAAGCGTATGACAAGGAAAATATTTATCGGCGTAGTCAGCGTTTCCCTGATTATCATGCTCATTTGCGCAGGCCTTGTGACGGGCATTTTGTACGATTATATGGGCGAACAGCTCGACGGTCAGCTTGCCGGAGAAGCCGTTCTTGTGGAAGAGGGCTGGCTGACGGGCGGCGAGGACTACCTGACGGGACTCGAGGCAAGAACGGATATTGCAAGCAGAATTACGCTGCTTTCACCTACAGGAGATGTGCTGTATGACAGCGCTGCAGATACACATAAAATGGAAAACCATATGCAGAGGGAAGAAGTCAAAGAAGCTCTGACCGAAGGTGAAGGCTATGCGACGCGTGTATCCTACACGCTGGCGCAGGATATGCGTTATTACGCGAAAAAGACAGCGGACGGAGAGATTATCCGTATGTCCATGAGCCACAATTCCCGTATGCGGCTTTTGCTGGATACAGCGGGAATGATGCTTCTGACGATAGCAATCCTCTTTCTTTTAGGCGCGGCGATTTCTTATCGCGTGGCGAAGGCAATCATTCGTCCGATTAACGAAATCGATCTTGATCATCCGGACATCCGCGAAAGCTATGATGAACTCGGACCGCTTTTGCACCGCATCTCTCAGCAAAACGACAGCATTCGCCGGCAGATGGAAAAGCTTCGCAAAAGAAGGGAAGAGTTCAATATTATTACCGAGAACATGAGCGAGGGACTGATTATCCTTGATAAAGATGCGGAAATTCTCAGCTACAACTCCGGTGCTTTGAAAATGCTTGGTGTGGATGCTTCCACAGCGGAGAAAGTCGAGGGTTCGGTTCTGAAGCTGAACCGCAGCGAGCCGTTCCGCAGCGTTGTGCAGGAGGCACTTTTGGGTGAACACGCGCAAGTCTATATTGAGGGCGATGAATTTACCTGTGAGGTAATCGCAAGTCCTGTAAAGGAAGGGCGTGAAACGACCGGCGCTATCCTTATTCTCATGGATGTGACCGAAAGAGAGCGCGGAGAGCGTATGCGCAGGGAGTTCACTTCCAATGTATCGCACGAACTCAAGACGCCGCTGACTTCGATTTACGGCGTTTCGGATATGCTGGCTTCCGGCATGGTAAAACCGGAGGATGTCAAAGGCTTTGCGGGTACCATCAAGGAAGAATCCGCGCGTCTGATTTCCTTAATCGACGATATTATGCGTCTTTCGCAGCTTGACGAAAATACGGTAATACAGGAGAAAGGCGTAATCGACCTTTGGGAAATCACGCAGGAAGCCGTTATGCGTCTTTCGCGCAAAGCACAGGAAAACGAGGTCGAGCTGAAATGCGTCGGCACGAGCGCGGTTATGAAGGGTGTTGACTACATCGCGGACGAAATTGTATATAATCTCTGCGAAAACGCGATAAAATATAATAAAAAGGGTGGCAGTATGACTGTCACAGTTCGCAGCGAAGCCGACAGATGTGTTTTGACGGTCAAAGACAACGGAATCGGAATTCCGAAGGGAGAGCAGGAACGCATCTTCGAGCGCTTCTACCGTGTAGATAAGAGCCACTCGAAGAAAATCGGCGGCACAGGACTGGGGCTGTCGATTGTAAAACACGGCGTTAGCTATTTGGGCGGCACAATCAATGTGGAAAGTGAAGAGGGCATTGGAACGACCATCACGGTTGTGTTCCCGAAAAACATATAAAAGCAAAAGGAACCTGACGGAATTGCAGTGCCGGGTTCCTTTTTTCACTACAGCATATTATATTTCTTCAGTTTCCCGTACAGCGTCTGGCGGGAAATTTTTAATTCCGCGGCGGTTTTGGAAATATTATAGCGGTTACGGACAACTGCGCCCCTTAAAATTTCCTCTTCTAAGATGGAAAGCTGCGCATCCAGTGAAGTTCCCGGCTTGATTAAAGCCTCTACCGCAAGCTGTGTGCTGGTAAAAATCTGCTCCTTCAATACGACGCTTTCCAAAGTTCTCTGATTAAACATATACTCCGGCAGATCGTGAATCGTAATCATGCCGTCCGGCTTTATCGTGCAGCTGTGTTCCAGCACATTCTTCAGTTCACGGACATTCCCGTCCCACGGATAAGCCCGGAAAAATGCCAAAACTTCGCTGTCAAGACCAATGATGCTGTGATTCAGACGCTGATTAAAAATATTGATATAGTGGTCACATAAAAGTGGGATGTCGTCGGTACGCTCGCGCAGGGACGGAATCGCGTAGTTAGTGACATTCAGACGATAGAACAGGTCTTTACGGAAACGGTTTTCCTTCACCATCTTTGCCAGATTTTCGTTTGTCGAAGCGATGATGCGGACATCAACTTCTCGCTCCTCATTTTCACCGATTCTTCGGATACTGTTGTTTTCCAGTGCGCGCAGGAGTTTGCCCTGTAAATCCAACGAAAGCGAATTGACCTCATCCAGATAAAGTGTGCCGCCGTCCGAAACCTCGAAAAGACCGGCTTTGTCAATCGCGCCGGTAAAGCTGCCTTTGCTGGAACCGAACAAAATACTTTCCATCAGATTGTCGGGGATTGCCGCGCAGTTTTGAATTAAAAACGGCAGGCCGCGCCGGGGGCTGTTGGCGTGAATCGTGTGCGCAATCAGCTCTTTGCCGGTACCGGTTTCACCGTAAATCAGTACGCTGGCATCGGTGGCGGCGATTCGCTTCAGCGTTTCAAAACTTTCTTTGAACTTCCTGTTTTGCGTGATAATATCTTCAAAATTGTATTTTGAAAGCAGACGCATTTTCTTTTGACGGTGTGAGTTGTCCGTCAGCTCTACTGAAAGCGTCATGCAGCCCAAAACACCTGTCTCGTTAATCAGCGGATAGGAGGAATTGAGCGACTTTTTCGGTACTCCGTTTACCTCAAAAAGCTGAAGCTCGTTTAGAATCGGCTTTTTCTGGTCGATTGCGCGGAAGGTCGTGAAATCCTCGCGCTTAAAGAACGGATACAGTTCGTAAATCGACCGGCCTACAGCTTCTTCATCACGAATCATATTGATTTGGTCGTTATAGTCCTGGTAATACAGAACCTTTCCGCGGACATCGCAGATCAGAACGGAGTCGGACTGGTTAAATAATTCTGCAAAAACTTTATCGGTCTGAGCCATCTTATCACCCTCACTTTCGGTATATCCATTCATCTGTTTTTTCAAAAAACATTTACAAAAATCTTAACACTTAATTTGCAAAAAATCAATACAAATTGTTAAAAAATAATACAAACAGTCTAAAAAACATACAATAGATTGTATGTGTAAAAATGCATAATTACCCGAAAAAGACATCCACGCAAAAAAAGGAAGCAGTCATTTCAAGGCTTTCGGGTTTTGAAGGGAAAAACAGGAATTTACTTGGCACGATACTTGCTCTATCTACAAGCAAAAGATGCATCAAAATTTATTTCCGGGAGGGACAAAAATCATGGAAAAATTAAAATATGGACTTTTAGGGTTAAATTATGACACAGAGGCCGGAAGAGGATGGCCCGGCGCAAGATACGCTCCCGACAGCATAAGAAGAGCGATGTCGGGAATTATGAACCGAATGGAGGACGGATTTCTTTTCGATGTAAACAACAACAGACTTGTTGACTACAATAAAATTGACTTTAAGGATTTCGGAAATTGTGATAATATTGTTCATTATGAGCACTATCAAGGTCTGAAGGATATGGCGGAAGAAATCAAGAAGGTCATGGCGGAAGGCTACAAGCCGATTTTGCTGGGAGGTGATCATTCCGTAACAAACGCAGGCTTTATGGCACTGCATGATGTGGCAGACGGAAGAATCGGAATCATCGACTTCGACGCGCACCTGGACATCAAGGTGGATTCCCCGGTACAGGGAAGATTCTCCGGCTCCAGCGAAATCAGAAGAGCGACCGAAATGGAAAAATATGATGCGCACAACATCGTGGAAATCGGTCCGAGAGGCTACAATTATCCGGAACACTACCACTTCATCAAGGACAGCGGTCTTACCATTTTCACAGCGAGAGATGTATACAAGCTCGGAGCAGAAGAAATCGCAAAACGTACGATTGAGACAGTAAGAAAGAATACAGACTATGTTTATATGACAGTTGACATTGACGCTTTGGATATGGCATATGCGCTCGGATCCGGAGGACAGGAACCGGCAGGATTGAACCACTTCCAGCTGTCAGACTTAATTAAGGCATTCGCGCCTTATGTCGATGTGGTTGACTTCGTCGAAGTAAATCCGATGACAGATCACAGAGAGCTGACCAGCCATGTATGCGCAAACCTCGTTTTGGACTACATTGCAGCAGCTTATTATGAAAAGTTTGAAAAATAAAAAATAAAAGGCTCACATAAGGAGAACATAAAAAGAAAGTAGGTTTACAGATGAAGACTGTATTAAAGATTAACAATTTCATAGTTAAGGCAGAGCAGGTCATCATCGCAGCCGGAATATTGATCGTTTCACTTGTTTTGATTGGAAATGTACTCGGAAGACTATTCTTCAGGAAAGGCATCTATGCAACCGAGGAAATCGGACAATACTGCATTTACGCAATCACCTTCATCGGTCTGAGCTATGCGGTAACGACAGGAAAACATATCAATATGCTCGGGCTGTTCGATATGGCACCGAAAAAATTCCGGAAAATTGACGCATTTATCATTTCAGGAGTGACGGCAGCTACCATGGGCGTACTTACGGGAATATCCTTTAAATATGTCTCCACGCTGAAACTCATAGGCAAAGTATCCATCAACCTGCAGGTGCCGACCTATCTGGTGGTTGCGGTAATTTCCTTCGGATTCCTGTTTGCAACGCTGCAGTATATTCTGATATTTATTAAAAATCTGCAAAGCGACGAAATTTATTTAGGGCTCGAAAATCCATATGTGCCTGATTTCAGAAGGGAGGAAAAGAAAAAATGATTGTAGTATTGGTTGGAATCATGTTTGCTTGTCTCCTTTTGGGATTTCCGATGTTTATGTGCATGATTCTGAGTTCGACGGTTGTTATCTTCGCATATCTTGATAGTATGCAGTCGACGACCATCATTCAGCAGCTCATGTCGGGCGTAGATTCCTTCGCTCTTCTGGCAATTCCGCTTTTCATCTTTGCGGCGGACATCATGAGCGCGGGACATACGGCAAGAAGACTGATTGAATTCGTAAAGGCCTTCATCGGCCATATTTACGGAGGATTAGGCGTAACGATGGCAGGAACCTGCACACTGTTCGGCGCAATTTCAGGCTCCACGCAGGCAACGGTAGTAGCAATCGGCAAAACCATGCGTCCGATGATGCTGGAATCCGGCTATAAAGAATCCAATGTTGACGGACTGATTATCTCGGCAGCCAACATTGCGGCTTTAATCCCGCCAAGCGTAACGATGATTATGTACAGCGTAGTAACGGGTGCTTCCGTCGGTGAAATGTTCATTGCGGGCATCGCTCCGGGCATACTGCTCTTCATAGTATTTTCGATTTATCAATATTTGAGCGCGAGAAAGAACAAGCTTCCACGCTCCGAAAAGACAACCTGGGCGCAAAAAGGACAGGCGACGCTCCGTGCGCTGCTTCCGCTGGGATTTCCGGTTATCATTGTAGGAAGCATTTACACAGGAAAGGCAAGTCCGACAGAGGCTGCGGCAATCTCCGTATTATATGCGGCTTTGCTGGAAATGGTTGTTTACCGCACGGTAAAGATTAAGGACCTCGGCAAAATTGCTTTGTCCACAGGTGCGGTTACGGCAACGCTGTTCATCCTGCTTGCAAGCGGACAGATTTTCTCACTCGTGCTTACATATGCGAATGTGCCGCAGATGATTGCAACAGGCGTTTTGGGTGCAAACCCATCCATGACGACGATTCTGCTTTGGGTAACGATTTTCTTCTTCATCGCAGGAATGTTCGTCGACCCGCTGATTGCGGTAGTTGTAGTAACGCCGATTTTCTACGGCCCGGCGATGGCGGCCGGAATCGACCCGATCTGGCTCGGAATCATCATTACGATTCAGTGTATACTCGGAGCGATCTCACCGCCGTTTGGATGCAACATCTTTACAGCCTGCGCTGCATTTGATGTTCCATATATGAGGGTAGTAAAGGGACTGCCGGTATACATGCTCATTATGATAGCATTATCGGTAATACTGATTTTCTTCCCGCAAATTATCACATTCTATCGGTTATTTTAATGCAGAGTCTATAGGACTAGGAGAAAGGATGAAGACATGAAAAAGAAATTATTATTACTTGCAGTATCGTTAATCGCTGTAATGCTTATTTTCGCAGGATGCGGAGGCAATGATGACTCTCAAACAGAGGGGCAGACCGAAGTATGGAAACTGGCTCACACAGAATCCACCGGAACAATGTACGACAATTACGCACATCATTTTGCTGACTTGATTTCCGAAAAATCAAACGGTCGCATTTCGGTTGAAATTTATCCGGTAGGTCAGCTTGGAGATACGGCAACTCAGGTTGAACTTTTGATGAATAACGGTATTCAGTTCGGAATGTTTGCTGCAGGCGATGTAGGCGATATGTTCCCTGCAACTCAGGCATTGGCATTGAACTTTGTATTCTCAGATAACGATGATGTGAATAATGCAGTATTGACACAGGGTGAAGCAACAAAATACCTTGATACGCTTTTCGAAGAAAAGAATCTGATCACGTATGACTGGCTCAGCCTCGGCAACATGCAGTGGACAAGCAACAAGCCGCTTCACTCGCTGAGCGATTTCAAGGGCTTCAAAATGAGAATCATGGCATCCCCGATTATCGCTGCAAACTATGAAGCACTCGGCGCAAGCCCTACACCGATGGCATTTACGGAAACTTACTCCGGTCTTCAGCTTAAGACGGTAGAAGGAACCGAACAGCCTCTGAACGCTATTCAGGAAATGAAGTTCTATGAAGTTCAGGACTATATCACAATGTCCAATCACGCACAGATGGCATCCTTCATATCCATGAATGCGGATTTCTATAACGGTCTTTCCGACGAAGATAAAGCGCTTTTGGAAGAAATCAAGCCGGAAATGGAAAGCTTCGCAGCAGAGAACCTGCAGCAGCTTTTAACTGAAAAGTTTGACGCTATTAAGGAAGCAAAACCGGGAATCAAAGTTGAAGAACTGACAGAAGAAGAAAGACAGGCATTCATTGAGGCAAGCCTTCCGGTAAGAGACCGCATCGAAGAATTCGGCGGCAAGGAAGCAAAGAAAGTTTTAGACCTCCTGCTTGCAGATGTTGAAAAATACGAGAAAGAAAGGTAAAGAACATGCGCAGACTCAGACAGAATGTGGATGTGCCGCTTAGTGCGGTAACGCATGATATCAATCAGATCAAAAAAGAATATTCATTTTATAAGGGGAGCGCTATTGTAAAAGCATTGAAGAAAAATTTTTTTGATGCATACTATGTGGAAAACAAGAGTGAAGCAGCAAAGTTGTTACATCAGCTGATTCCGGACGACAGCGTCATTGGAGTCGGCGATTCCCATTCCTTCTACGAACTCGATATGGAAAGCGAGTTGAAAACAAGAGGGTGCAAGCTGATTCCCAATGTTGCGGCGTTAAACCTGCATAGCTACAACAGCGATGAGTATGGATATGTAAAGGCACCGACCAGAGAGCAGGCGAGAGATATTTTAGCAGACTATTTGACCAGTGATGTATTTGTTTTAAGTGCCAATGCGATTACGATGGAAGGCGAAATCATAAATGTAGATGGTGTCGGCAACAGAATCGCAGGCAGTTTATACGGTGCGGATCGAATTATTATGGTTGTTGGCATCAATAAAATCGTAAGAGATGAAGAAAGCGGCCGTAAGCGTATTGCCGATATCGCAGCACCCATGAATAAGGTTAAATATGGTGAGAAATGTCCGGGTCTTGTAGCAGGAAGATGTGTAAGCTGCAGAGGAGAGGATCGTTTTTGCAATATTACAACAATCATTCACAAAAAGCCGATAGAATCTGATTTCCATGTCATAATCGTTGGAGAAGAGCTGGGATTTTAGAATAAAGTATTTTTAATACAGAGTCAAACCATCACCGGTAAAACCGCCCGATGCTTTACGCAGAGGGCGGTTTTTGAGTATGACGAGATGGTGGACAGAGCAAGTCTTTACTTTTCTGTATTCAGCGGCCGGATTTTCATCGCAGCTGAAAGCTGCTCAAGATGTGAGAATTTTTTGTAGTCCAGACCGGTCAATTCATGTATTTTATCCAGACGATAACGAATCGTGTTTTTATGCTGACCTAACGATTCGGCAGCGGCAGGCAAATTACAGTCGACATGAAGATAGGTCCGCAGCGTTTCCATCAAGGTACTGGTATTTTCAATATCATAATCCTCAACCGGAGAAAGAATGTCTTTCGCATAACGCTGCATTTCCCGACTGGAAGCGAAAGGATAAAGAATCCGGCGTATCCCGAGCTCGGTGTACTTGATAAATGGTTGTCCGTCGGCATCTGCGATATCGGCGGAATAAAGGCTTTCCTGCAGACTCATTTTATACTCTTCAAGACGCAGATGATATTGACTGACGCCGCAGCTGCTGTAGGAATCTTGCTGAAGCAGCACATCCAGAATATGCTGAAAAAGAACGTCGGTATAGACAGAAGCGATATTTTCCTGCGAATGTGTGTAGAAAAGTCCATATTCACTCAAAAGCAAAAAATTTCCGGGCACATTTAGGCTGCTTGCTGCAAATCTCTTATCATACGTGTCAAAATCTGCATTTGACAGCTGATCGCCAAATTTTATATATAAGTTAAAAAATTGATTAGCGCAGGAAGGAGAAAGCTGTTTGACCTGTGCTGCGATTTCGTTTTCGGAAAGGTCACCGGACAAAATATGCGCCAGCTTTTTCTGAGAAAAGCGCGCATCCTGCAAAAGTTCACAATGGCGGCTCACCTCATATATAATGTTTTCGATGTAAATATCCTGCGCTTCCAGCAAAAAAACAGGAAAGTTTTTTGAATCTGCATAGCGGAGAAGCGACTCATGAATCGGCAGACGAAAGACATTCTTAATGACCAGCCCGCTGACATTTTTGGAAACAAGATGCTTGACGGCATCCAACAGGCTAAAGGGATTATTCTTTGCATATAAAAAGGTTGAAATTACTAACTGATTTTCGCGAAAATTCGTATGCATATATTTGTCTTTTAGTACAGATTCCATTTCATAATCTAAAATTCCGGCACTTGTAACAGTTCGCGACATGCCTCCTGCTCCAGCTATTAGTTTTAAACCATTTTCAAAGGTTTTATAAAAGTCTGAAACTGTATAATTCATAATGTAACCCTCCTATTTACAAACAGTATATCGCAAAAAAAATAAAATGTATAGTATTTTTATCTAAAAAAGTAAACTCAAATATGTTTTTTTATACATAAATATAAAGTGGAAGGAAAAGAAAACACATGGCATAATGAAACCATACAAAACAGATGAAAAGGAGAAGCAGGCGATGAAGATAAGAGTATTGAGCAGAGATAATCTGGCAGAAGCATTAGACTTGTCAAGTGTTATTGAAGGCGTAGAGGCTGTTTATCAAGCTAAGGCACAGGGAAAGGCAGTTGCTTGGCCGCTGGTGGAATACAAGTTTGAAAATGGCGGAATCATGGATATTCGTTCCGGCGGAGTTTTCGGCGATGTGGGTATCCACGGTGCAAAGCTGTTGAATAACTTTCCTAAAAATGCGGAAGAAAATTTACCGGTATTTACAGGAATACTGATGGCGTTTGATTCACGAACAGGGCTTCCGATTGGCGTTATGGATGCTTCTTATATCACCAGTCTTAGGACAGGAGCAGCAGCGGCAATCGGGGCAGCCACGCTGGCAAAAGCAGATAGTGAGACCTTGCTTTTAGTCGGTGCCGGAAGGCAGGCGATTTACCTTTTAGGGGCAACACTGCTAAAAATGCCTCGGTTAAGACACGTAATTGTTGCAGACCCGATTGATTATGAAAATGCCGTTCATTTCGCTGAAACTATAGAAAACCGTCTGAAAGAAGAGCTTGGAATTGAAACAGACGCCGTTTTTGAGGCGACGAATGACTTGAAAGCGGCAACAGGGAAGAGCGACGTGATTTTGACGATAACGCGAAGCACTAAACCACTGATTATGCGGGAATGGGTAAAGCCCGGGACGCATCTTTCCTGTATCGGAGCAGACATGGTCGGAAAAGAAGAAATCGACCCGGAAATTTTCCGGACGGCAAGGGCCTTTGCAGATGATACAGCGCAGTGCTGCACGGTTGGCGAAATGGAGATACCTGCAAAAATGGGCATTGTCTCAAAGGACAGCATATGCGGAGAAATCGGACAGGTATTAAACGGACAGATACCGGGCAGAACTTCGGAAGAGGACATTACCATATTCGACGCAACCGGTCTTGCTGCTTTGGACCTTGTTACGGCGAAGGTTGCTGTCAAACTTGCAGAAGAAAAGAATATGGGAACCATAGCGGAAATTTAGGAGGAAACATAATGAAAATAGATGATTTTGTATTGGAAAACTGGCTGAATCCGGCTTGTGGCAGCGAAAAAAACCGCATTTATCTGGGCGGAAGCTGTGTGTCGCCGATTACAGTAAAAGAGCTGTTTGAACTGACCGGAGAAAGCATGGAAAGCTTTATGAAGGAACTCTCGGAGATGAACCTGGGATACGGGCGTTTTGAGGGGACTCCGCGGACGCGTAAGGCGATTTCCGGGCTTTACAAAGAAGTAAAAGCAGAAGAAGTTATCTTGGTACATGGCGGAACCGGGGCAAACAATACGGTTGTTTTCACACTTTTGGATCCGTCGGACAACATTATTTCCATCATGCCCAACTACCAGCAGTTTCATTCTATTCCAAAGTCCATGGGCGTAGAGGTACGAGACGTCCATTTAAAGGCTGAACAAGGATATAAGCTTGATTTAGCGGAAGTTCGCAATGCCGTGGATGAAAACACGAAAGCAATCATGTTTACCAACCCGAACAATCCAACCGGATCGCTGCTTGAACTTTCTGAGATGGAAGAACTGATTGAAATCGCAAAATCAAAGGATGCGTGGATTGTCTGCGATGAAATGTATCGAGGACTGAAGGAAGAATATATGCCTTCTTTTGCCGATTTGTATGACAAAGCGATTGTTACCTGCAGTTCATCGAAAATTTATTCTATGGCAGGAACTCGAGTTGGCTGGATCATTTGCAAGAATGAAAAAATGCGTCAGCAGATTTTTAACCGCCGTTCATATGACTCGATTTGTGGGGGCGTATTTGATGAGTGGATTTTTGCGATTGCGCTGGAACATGTGGACAAAATTTTTGAACGCAGCAGAGAAATCGTCAACACAAATAAAGCTGTCATTGACAAATGGCTGGATGGACACAAATATCTGCGTCAATATGCGGAGGCCTATGGAACCACTTATCTGATTCATTACGATTTGGAAACGGATGCGGAAACCTTCTGCAACGGACTTTTGGATGAGAAAGGGGTACTTGTCTGCCACGGAGACTGTTTCTATATGCCGCATACTTTCAGAATGACTCTTTCACATGGGGAAGACCTTGAAAAAGGCTTAGCTTTGATAGACGAATATCTGGAAGAAGTTGCGGAAAGAGAAAAGACGCAGAAATAAGTATTAAAAAAAGAGCTGAACAAAAGGCGCTTACGAATATATTTGAACATCATACTAAAAAGAGTTTCTTTACTTGGGAGAAGGCTTGAAGAATTGGATATTTGTGATATAATGGCACTTGTAAAATAGTAGGAGAATATAAGTTATATGAAGAAACTTACTTGGACTTTAAATGCCGGATATGGCGGGATTCACGCCACATACTGGATGTTTTACGGGGTTTCGAACAGCTTTGCTTCGGCATTTCTGCTGCCGAGGGGATATTCGAATGCCGAAATCGGAGTTATACTTGCCGCGGCGAGCATCATCGCGGTGTTTTTGCAGCCGATCATGGCAGACTTCGTAGACCGATCCCGCAAAATATCGCTCATCGGAATGTCGCAGCTTTGCACGATTCTGCTCATGGTGCTTGAGGCGGTTCTGTTTGTAACGGAGCACAAATCTCTGGGACTTTATGTTGTCTTTATCATGATTGTTGCTTGGATGACGGCACTGCAGCCGCTGTTCAATTCCCTATCCTTTAAGCTTGAGGAGAGCGGCGTACATATTAATTTCGGCGTGTGCAGGAGTCTGGGTTCCCTCGGATATTCCCTTCTCTGTGCTTTCCTGGGCACTTTGGTTGAGAAAATGGGCTCGGAAGTGCTTCCGGTAACGGGTGAAATGACGCTTGCGGCACTTTTGATTACTCTGATTATCGTAAAGAGAACTTTTGATAAGGCATGTGCACAGCGCGGAATCACAGAAAAAGAAGAAAGAGAAGCCGAACATGAGGCGCTTGAAGAAGTTCGTGACGAAATCAACCTTTGGCGGTTCATTCGGGAAAACAAGCTTTTTCTTGTTTTGAATCTGGGGGTTGTGGGCATATACTTCAGCAATGCCGTATTGAACAGCTTCATGCTGCAGATTGTAAACGATGTCGGCGGCACGAGTGAAGATATGGGAAGAGTGCTTTCCCTTATGGCATTTCTTGAAATACCGGCGTTGTTCTTCTTTGACAACGTGAGAGCACGCTTTTCGTGCGGCAGCATACTGAAAGTTGCCGCTGTATGTTTCGGCGTGAAAGTCGGACTGATATACCTTGCGAAATCAATGTGGCTCATCTATGCGGCGCATGTTTTTCAGACCTTCGGCTTTGGATTGTTTCTTCCGGCGATGGTCGTGTTCATAGATGAAACGATGCGAAAAGGCGAAGCCGTAAAGGGACAGGCACTCTTCACGGTTATGACAACGGTTTCGGCAATGATTGCTTCGGTTCTGGGCGGGGTTCTGATTGACACAAGCGGTGCGAAATTCATGCTTCTTGTTTCGACAATTATAACGGCCGTGGGCGCCGCAGTCGTAATCATGGCAGTAAATAAAACTGAAATAAATAACAAAACCACCTCATAAAATATCGTGAGGTGATTTTTTATGGGCAGATTTTTAAGCAAAAAAAAGCTTGTTGCCGGCGGGGTCGTACTCATGAGCACCGTTGCGCTTGTTTTTACGGTTTTGACATTACAAGGAATCTTGGCACTCGGTTCGGGGCAAGAGCGGACGCAGGATGATGCCGTGGGCGAAGAGGAAAAGGCAATCCGGACGGCGGCGGACGGCAATTGGGGGCTTTCCTTCCAAAACAAAGGCTCTGCACCGACGGCGAATGCCACAAGCGAATATTTAAAAAAATACAATGCATATTACATAGGGAATGAGAAGAGCAAGGAAAAGACGATTTACCTGACATTTGATGCAGGTTACGAGAACGGCTATACCGCAGTGCTTCTGGATGTGTTAAAAGAAGAAAAAGTCCCGGCGGCTTTCTTTGTTGTGGGAAATTTCATCGAGGAAAATCCGGAACTTGTCAAACGCATGACCGCAGAAGGGCACATCGTAGGCAACCATACCATGCATCATCCGGACATGTCGGCAATTGCGGACGAGGCGGGATTTCGCAAAGAGATGAGCGAGCTTGAGGACGCATACCGGGCGGCGACCGGGGAAAAGATGCTGAAGTTTTACCGCCCTCCGCAAGGAAAATACAGTGAGAAGAATCTTGAAATGGCAAATGCCATGGGCTACACGACGGTG
>FR882030.1:33957-35187 GCA_000435615.1 Firmicutes bacterium CAG:238
AGACGAATGCCGAGATTTTGCAGGAGCTTCTGCAGGGCTGGAAGGCGCAGGGGTACACCTTCCATTCCATCTCGGAACTCGGTGTGGGAAAAGTTTAGCGAATCAAATTTCAAAATCCGACGGATGCCTTGACTTTAGTGGGATTCGGGAATAGAATGAAAGAGGTAAATAAATAATACCTTGCACATAAAAGGAGAAAAAAGATGAAGAAGAAAAGAATATTGCTTATGACACTTGCGTTGTGTCTGATTATCATCATGATTCCGACTGCTTCTTTTGCGGGAATGGATCAAGAAAAAGATGTCGTTGCAATGATAGGAAATGTGGAGTACACAGACCTTCAGGAGGCAATTAACGATGTAAAAAACGGCGGCACGATTAAACTTGTGGACGATGTTTACGGAGGTGGATTTGATACCGAAAAATCCGGAATGAAATTCACGCTGGATCTTAATGACAACAAAATCATAAACGGAAACGAATATTGGATTACACTCGGAATAAGCGACTGCAATGTTACAATCAAGAACGGAAGCATCGTGAATGAGGTTGGGGCCGATCCGGAAACGGATGAATACTTGAATATATGTGAAGCCCTCTATGTGAACGGCAAAGTAACGCTTAAAAATGTCAATCTGAGTACAAACGGGGCCGGAGGAGTTGCAATTGAAGTTGCATCCAAAGGGGTTCTGAATATGACAGGCTGCAAGGTCGAAGCTTTGGGCGGAGATTCAGACGAAAACGGTGCATTTGCAGAAGCTGTTTTTGTGCAGGAAGGCGGATACATCAAAGCATCAAAATGCGAATTTTATGCACTCAATGCACAGAGGGCTGTGGAAACCTGCTCAAAGACAATTCTGAACAACTGTAAGGCAAAGGCACTTTCTTATTCGGTAATGGCCTTTGAAGGGGGAAATCTCCAAATAGCAAAGGGAACATACAAGGCATCCGTTTCCATAGAAAAAGGTGCAAAAGGAACGATTAACGGAGGCTATTTCAAGGATGAGGAAATTGCTCTCACCGTATTCGGAAACGCTGTGATTAAAGACGGAAAATTCTATGGCGTTGAAAATGCGGTTTATGTAAACGGCGGCAAAGTTACCGTTCACAAGGGCTATTTCAGTGCATCAAACGGTAAAGCATGGGCAAGCAAGAAGAATCCAACCAAGCTTGATAAGGTTTTCAAGATAGCGAAGAATGCAAAAGTTGCACAGAAGAATTGGAAGAGCG
>FR882030.1:35212-36340 GCA_000435615.1 Firmicutes bacterium CAG:238
TGGAAGAGCGGCAAAAAGAGCACAATAAAGGTAACTTCCAAATAAATAAAACCGGTTGATAAGTAGAATCCGGCAAGGAGAAAGCGATGAAAAAGAAAAAATTATTGATTGTTGTCGATTACCAAAACGATTTCACAGTCGGCTCGCTCGGATGCCCGCAGGCTGCGGCAATCGAGGACACTGTGGCTGCGAAAATTGAAGAATACCGCGCCATGGGTGAGAACGCGCAAATCATCTTCACCATGGACACGCATGATAAAGATTATCTGCACACGCAGGAAGGCAGAAATCTGCCGATTGAACACTGTATCAAAGACTTCGACGGATGGCAGCTTTACGGCAAAGTCGCAGTACTGAAGTCGGATTCTGATTTGGTCTTTTCAAAACCGACCTTCGGCTCGCTGGAGCTTGCGGACTACCTGCGTGACAAGGGTGACGAATATGAAAGCGTCGAGCTTGCAGGAGTCGTAACGAACATCTGTGTTATTTCCAACATGGTGCTCGCAAAAGCTGCCATGCCGGAGGTTCCGATTTATGTCGATGCCGCATGCGTGGCAAGCAACGACGATGCGCTGGGTGAAGCGGCACTCGCCGTCATGGAGACCATGCATGTGAAGGTGAAACGATAGAGAAAAATCCGCATGCAACATAGCTGTTTCGAGCAGCTTCAAACGAAACAAATTGGCTTTTTCCGGGTCTAACCGGCAAAAGCCAATTTTTATAGGTGCGGCTGACGGCGCAGATTGTTGCTTTTAAAACATTATAATGGCGCGAACCGGGCAGGCCTGCGCGCAGTAGCCGCAGGGGTTGCACTTGGAGGCCTGCGCGCAGTAGCCGCAGGTGATGCACTTGGACCGGTCAATTTCCGCCAGTCCGTTTTTATTGTAGGTGATGGCTGCCGAGTGGCAGACCGCAAGACAAGTGCCGCAGCCCTCGCAGTCTTCCTGATTGACCCTGACGCGCTTTGCCGAGACATCAGGCACATAATCCTGCGGCATTGACCCGTCAAGAAAGCTCACGATATCGTCAATGTCGCGGCGGCACCCGAAGCCGAGCATAACCGAGTCAATACTGTCAAGCCCAAAGACATAGTCCAGTGCTTTCCGATAGTGTGCCGCCAGGTTTCCG
>FR882031.1:0-930 GCA_000435615.1 Firmicutes bacterium CAG:238
ACGATTATGCCGAGAATTTCTACCACGGATTTATGGCAGGGCTTCTTGTGAACATCGGCGGCTACAGCGTGAAATCCAATCGTGAGAGCGGAAACGGAAGACCCGACATCGTGATTACTGAATTAAAATTCAGAGGCAGAGCGATGATTTTGGAACTGAAGGTTTCCGAAACGATCAGCGGCATGGAGAAAAAGTGTGAGGAAGGGCTTGCCCAGATTGAAAAAGGCAATTACGCGCAGCCGCTTTTGGATGATGGGCATCAGCCAATCCTCAAATATGCGATCTGCTTCTTCAAGAAAGGCAGCATGGTACGCAAAGCGAAGTAACGAAAACCCCATGAGAAGAGGAAGCAATCTTGCAAATAATTCTCCGGTGTCCGGTGCTACAAAAAATACCTCCGCAAACTGTAACAGTATATGCGGAGGTATTCGTTTTGTTATGTATATATTTTTTATTTCGCCTTCAGTCTGTCAACTTCAGCAAAGTGCTCTTTGGTGAGTTTGAATACCACCGGTGAAAGTGCAAACAACGCAATGAAGT
Source organism: Firmicutes bacterium CAG:238 (assembly GCA_000435615.1). Taxonomy (GTDB): domain Bacteria; phylum Bacillota; class Clostridia; order Peptostreptococcales; family Anaerovoracaceae; genus CAG-238. Next base: position 541 of record FR882031.1, read on the forward strand.
TCGGAATTGCCATAAGACCGTTGAAGGTATCTGCGATATCCCATACCGCATCGATCGGGCTTACGCAGCCGACTACGATGATGATGCAGAAGAAAATCTGATAAGGCTTAACTGCTTTCATTCCGAAGAGGTACTGGATGCAGCGTGTTCCGTAAAGGGACCAGCCGAGGATTGTGGAATATGCAAACATCATCAAAGCAAGGGCAATGAAAACTGCGGAGAGCTTGTTGCCCCAGATCGTTCCGAATGCGGAAGTGATGAGTTCGCTGCCCGGCTTTTCGCCGAATGTGATATCAACACCGCTGATGATGATAGTGAGCGCTGTCAGTGAACAGATTAGGAGCGTATCGATGAATACTTCGAAAATACCGAACACACCCTGCTGAACCG
>FR882031.1:943-2325 GCA_000435615.1 Firmicutes bacterium CAG:238
TCTGAACCGGCCCTTCGCAGTTTGCCGCAGCGTGTGCGATAGGTGCTGAACCAAGACCTGCTTCGTTAGAGAATGCGGATCTTCTCAGACCCCAAACGATTGCGTTCTTAAGCAGAATACCGCTGCCTGCGCCGACAACAGCCTGCGGATTGAAAGCAGCAATGAAAATCTTGCGGAATGCTTCTCCGACCATGTCAATATTGCCGAAGATGACAACTAATGTGAAAATGATGTAAACGATACTCATAATCGGAACGAGTCTTTCGGTTACGGAACCGATTCTCTTGATACCGCCGAACAAAACGCCTGCAGTCAGAAGAGCCAGCGCGATACCGATTACCCAGTCAACTGCCGCTACATTTGCAAAATCAGGCGCAAACGCTGCAATCGCGCCCTTGATGGAGTCGTTAATGGAGTTTGCCTGCGACATGTTGCCGATACCAAACGATGCCAGAACTGCGAAAGTGCAGAATAAAATCGCAAGCCATGCCCATTTCTGTCCAAGACCGTTCTTTATGTAATACATCGGGCCTCCGACCCAGTCGCCTTTCGTGTCCTTTTCACGATAACGAATGGAAAGCGTAACTTCGGCATATTTGATAACCATGCCCAGGAGTGCTGCCAGCCAGAGCCAGAAAATTGCACCGTATCCGCCGAGTGCGATCGCCTGGGAAGTTCCGACGATATTACCGGTACCTACCGTTCCGGCAAGTGCGGTACATACAGCCTGAAGCGGTGTAACTTCACCTTCTCCGGCATCAGTCTTCTTAAAAATCTTACCGAATGTGTTTTTCATGGCGTATCCGAATCTGCGGAATTGTACGCCGCCCGAACCGATTGTGTAATACAACCCTCCGACGAATACGCACGGAAGCAGGATGTAAATCCATGCGACAGTGTTTAGTGTGCCTGCAATAAAATCATATAAAGCCTGCATTTTTGTGTCCTCTCTTTCTTTTTAGCCAATGTCAATGTTAGAAATTAAAAAGAGACAAGCTTTCCGGAAAGCCTGCCTCGTGGTTCTTATGCAAATATTCGTCAATCATAAACAAGTAAGAATGTAAAGCTGAAATACTCCCAAAGTAGGGAGGAATCATTTCTTTCTGTCCTTTTGCCTGAGAGATTGGCGTATTCTTCGCCTTGCACCTTCGGCCCCCGCGTAAGCGGGCGTCTCCAGAACGCTATCCCTTTACAGTCCTCACCGCGCGAGGCGCACCCGGTCGGGCAGGCCGTGCGGAACCTGAGAGTTTTACTCCTTCGGTAGGTTCAACCTTTTCCTGCAAAGTTCATCTAGCATATTCATTTGTGTACTTCTATCAGTACAATCACGCAATTTATTATATACAATGCAGGGAAAAAAATCAAGAGAAAATCCCAGAATT
>FR882031.1:2422-3840 GCA_000435615.1 Firmicutes bacterium CAG:238
CGCCCCAGTGCCAGCACCAGCGCACAGATTTCCGAGGCGCCCGCGGCGGTCCAGACGCCGGCCTCGCCAAAGAAGAAAGAGAATATAAGGACGAAAACCGATGTAAAAATCAGCCCGCGCCCGACGGATATGCTCATAGCCGACTTAGGCAGCTCTATAGACGTGAAATATCCCATCAGCGTAATCACCGCACCGAGAGGAAGAAACGCAGGAGAGTAGAGTCTGAATGCGTGAACGCTCTGCTCGAAAAGCTGCGGACTTGCCTCGTTGTCAATGTATACGCCTACGATAGGGTCCGGATAAATCAGCCCGATTGCGAACGCGAGGAGCGAGCATACGCCCGCACAGCAAAGCGCAATCTTAAAAATGTAACGGCAGAAAGATGTTTTTTCTTTGCCGTAGTAATAGCTGATGAGCGGCTGGGTGCCTTGGTTTATACCCATCATGGTCATAAGCACCAGCTGCGAAAAATACGAAATAATGGTATAAATCACCACTCCGTCATTCCCCGAAATGCTCAGAAGCACACGGTTGAAGACGAAAATACAGATTCCCACGGAAAGCTCCGTCATACAATCGGCAACGCCGAACCTCGTACGGCAGAAAGCTTCCTTCAGCTCTCCGGCATTGATTTTGACGAAGGAAAATTCCGATTTTGCCGAAAGGAAATGCTTCATATAAATGCTGAAGGACATCAGCTGTGAAAGCCCCGTCGCGATTGCAGCGCCTGCGATTCCCCAATGGAACACGAGCACAAACAGTGCATCCAGCACGATGTTGCAGCATGCCGCCGCAACGCATGTTTTGATGGCCGTCTGCGGAAACCCGTCCGCCTTGACCAAAACTTCCAAATTGTAGGATGTCATGTAAAAAGGAATAAACGCTGTGATTATTCCAAGATACTGCTTCACATAGTCAATCGTCTCATCCGTTGCACCCAGAAAAAGCGCGACCTCATCAAGAAAGAGCAAGATCGCTGCGGCGACTGTAAGCCCGACCAGAGCAACGGCAATCACGCTGCCGGTAAAAACTTTGTCCGCGCCGCTGCGCTCGCCTCGGCCCTTGCATACGGAAGCGCGCGTGCTTGCTCCGACCGCAAACAGGATTCCCAGTGCGAATGCCGCGTTGACAACCGGCATCGCAAGATTTACTGCCGCCAGTGCATCCTCGCCCACGCCGCGCGCTACGAAGATACCGTCTACCATCGTATAGATGGTATAGACCCACATTGCGGCAACGGAAGGCATAACATAATGGAAGAATTTCGTTTTGATATAACTTTTGTTTGAATTTGTCATTGTTATCACCTCTGTAAACAGCATAAACCCTAGTATCATACCAAGGTCAAGAGGGAATTTGAAAATTTTTTTCTGCTCGCCGCTTGGGAAGGTCCCGGCGCCGCCGCCCGAGGCAGCTTG
>FR882031.1:3919-4952 GCA_000435615.1 Firmicutes bacterium CAG:238
AGCCGCCGAGTCTCGACGGCCCAGGGGCTCGCCGCACACTTAATTCCGGAAGATACTTTTTAAAAAAGAAAATATGTGATATGCTTATAGCAGAGACAGACGCGTGCCGGCGATGCGTAAACAAACGCGTTCCGGCTGACGATGGCACCGGCACCCCCGGAGTGTGCGATTGGACGCACCTCGGCAGTGACCGGTGCGCCCCGCGCGGGCATGCGAAAGGAGCAGATGATGAAGGAATATTACAAGATAGGCGAGATCTCAAAACTTTACAATATCGGTACGGACTCGCTCCGCTACTACGAAGAAATCGGCATACTGCGGCCGAGGCGAGACGAAAACGGCTACCGCATGTACAGTGTCGGCGACATCCGAACCCTGAACGTCCTGCGCGAACTTCGCAGTATCGGCTTCCCGATGAAAGACATCAAAGCCCACCTCAAGGACTTCGACGTGCAGCAGACGCTGGACATGTTCGCCGAGGCCATCGAAAGAATCAACCGGCGGCAGCAGGAACTCGAATTGCTGAAAAAAAATGTCTCCGAACGCATAGACGAAATCAATTACTATTTACGCGAAAAAAACACACACGAGAGCATTTCCGTGCAGTCGCTGCCCGAACGCCACATCCTCAAACTCAGCGAAAAAGCGCTCCGTGACGACAACATCGATTTTGTCCTCAAGAAACTGCAGTCGGAGTACGAGGAACAGCTCTACATTGTGGGGAACGGTGAAATCGGAGCGCTGATTGACAGCGACTGCCTGTTCGAGGGTGAATACGGGCGCTTCGAAGCAGCATTCTACATCGTAGCGCCCGATGAGGAGTTCGACGCCGTGCTTCCCGCCGCAGACTATCTTTGCATGACGGTCAAAGGTTCTTATGCACGGATGCGAGAGGAGTGGAGCAAGCTTTTGGTCTATGCACAGAGGGAAGGGGTCAGCGTCTGCGGCAGCGGCGTCGAACTCTACCTTATCGACAACCACGACACAAATAAGGAGAATGAATTCATCACCGAACTGCAGATTGCCGTTCGGT
>FR882032.1 GCA_000435615.1 Firmicutes bacterium CAG:238
TTTTTGTTACAATTTCTTTGTATTTTTGTATTTCGTCGAAAAACAGAATGGTTTCTCCCGGAGTAATTTTTTTATCACTGTACAAAGAAAGCTTGAGAATCAAGTCGTCAACATCCGTCGCGTTTTTCAGAATCGCAACAATGTCGGGCTCGCGGATAAGATTGAATTCCACATAGCTGCAGCCTTCAGATTCCAAGCAGTGGCGGATAATATAGGTTTTTCCTGCTTGTCTGACTCCGTATAAAAGAAGTGCTCGCTCATCATTCCTAATCCAGTCGTATATTTTCTTTTCAATTTTTCGTTTCAGCATTCGCTACCTCCGCTCAGTACGTTTTCCAACCACAATTCATGGCATTTTTAACACTTTTCCAACCATATTTGGGGTCTATTTTGACACTTTTCCAACTGATAAAAAAGTTATTGACAAAATAATACTACAGTTGTAGTATATAGAAAAGATACTACAACTGTAGGAGGATGAGATATGAAGTTATCGGAACGAGAATGGACGGTACTGCAGGCTCTTTGGAAAGCAGACGGCGCGGAGCTTGGAACAATCGTGCAGCTTTTGCAGCCGGAGACCGGATGGAGCCGCAATACGGTGCTGACCTATCTGACGCGCATGGAAGCGAAAGGTTTGGTGGCAATTGACAAAGAGGCCTCGCCGCACCTTTACCGTGCAGTACCGGATGAAGAAAGCTGCCGCAAAGAAGAGCGCAGAAGCTTCGTGGAGCGGGTATACAGCGGCTCGGCGGGGGATTTGATTGCCGCTTTCCTGAAGGAAGAAACGATTACGGCAGAAGAACGGGAGCGCCTGCGGAAATTGCTGGATGAGATGGAGGTGTAGTCATGTCTGATTTGTGGGCTTTTTTGCTTCAAACACTGACTGCATCGGGTGTGGCGGCCCTGCTTCTGCTTATCAAAGCATTGTTTCAGGATAAACTGACGCCGAGGTGGCAGTTTCTGGTGTGGAGCGTCCTCGGCATAGTGCTTCTGGTGCCTGCAGGGTATCACGGTCGGTATGTGTTTTTTCGCTGGCAGATTCCGATTGAAATGCTGAAAGCCCTCTGTGGCGATTTCGGCTTCACTCATGTATACGCGCCGATTCCTCTGATTAAGTCGATACCGACAAATGCTGCTGAATGGATTTTTGCACTTTATGCTGCGGGGGTCGTTTTCTTTGCGGGAAGGTACCTTGCTTCCTATTGCAGGCTGCGGGGCATTCTCAGGAAAGGGACGGTTTTGCAGGGAGAGAGGCTTGTGAGAATTGAGCAGATTGCAGAAAAATATAATCTGAAGCTTTGTCCTGTTGTGGAGGCTGAGGGTCTGCCGAGCGCATTTGTGTGCGGGGTTTTCCGCCCAATCTTGGCGGTACCGATGGGAAAAGAGCAGGACGAAAAGGTGATACTTCACGAACTTTATCACTTGAAGCAGAAGGATACCTTTTGGAGTATAGTCATTTGCCTGCTGCGCTGCATTCACTGGTGCAATCCGCTGCTCGTTTCCTGTGCGAACCGCGCGCTAAACGATATGGAAGCGCGCTGCGACCAAGCGGTTTTGGAAAGCCTTGAGGGCGAGGAAAGACGGGATTACGGGCGGATTTTGCTTTCGATGGCAAACGAAAAATTCGCAAAAACGCCGGGAAGCACTTGTATCAACAACGGCGGAAAAAGCATTCGCAGGCGTATCGAAGCGATTGCAAGGTTTCGCAGGTATCCGCAGGGAATGCGTCTGGTTTCTGCGTGCATTATCGTAGTGCTTGCATTTTCCGTGCTTGTCGGCATACAGCCGGAGAAAGTTTATGCGGAGAGCCGTTTCCCACGGGCAGCGCTTGCGGCTGCTAAGAGCACGCCATGCATGACTTACGCGGGGGCATTGGATGCCTACGCAAAATCCGTGTTGGAGGACAGCAGTACCTACCGCTATATGTGCGCACCTGCAGCCATGCAGGAAAAAATCTGGCAGGCGGTTAGTGAAGACGGAGAATATAGCTGGCAGCCGGAAGATGGATTCGGTTTGTATGCATGGTTTGACAGAAGTGCAGGCTATTATATCTATAACCTTGTGCCATGTGGACAGGATGCATACGAAGGTTTGCTGGTTCTGAAATTTGACGGTATGCGTAAAAACGGATTGGGGCCGAAAAACGGAAAAATGTTCGCTGCGGTTCAAAATTTGCGCATTAAAAAAGAAAATGAGCGCTGGGTCGTGCAGACATTGGATGAAATCACCCTTGCAGAAGTGTCGGAGGGCTCACTTGTCTGGGGATGCATGGAACTTCCGGGAATCAGCTATACAGCGGAGTCGCAGGATATTCGCGTCGAAATCAAACATCAGACGGTTTCCACTGTGGAAAACTATGCCGCACAAACCAAGTTCGGCTATAACGATGAGCCACAGCCTAATGCACCGTTCAGCAGAGTGTTCGCGGGACGAGACATCAGCTACACCTATCTTGGAGCGGAAGAAAACGGCAAAAAAATAAAAAGCATCGGAATTTCTGCAATGCCTCTCTATGGCTCGGAGACAGCAGAGAAAATAACGCTTCCGAAGCTGAGCGGGAACGCCAGCGAGGGCGGAAGCAGCACGAACGGCGAGATATGGGAGACCCAAATCCTGCAAAACGGCCTCGTCGGAACATTAAATGTCGGCGGCGGGGGCGGTGACATAGACGCAGAGGCGGAGCCTGAGATGCCGCGGTGCTATGCAGCAGATTTTTATCTCAACGGAGAGTTTATAGAGCATTTGACGATGAATCCGCAAAAGGAGGCTGAAGAATGATGACGAATATCGAAAAAATGCGAAGCGGAATTTTCCACATCGCATGGGGGTATATTTTCATATATTTCAACATCAACATCAATGCAGTCAGCCTGCTTCCTGCTTTCGTGGGATATGGCCTGTTTCTGTCAGCCATAGGACTTTTGCAGGACGAAGAGCGGGAGCTGAGTCTGCTTAAGCCGCTGGTCGGTATTTTGTTGGTTTGGAATGCGGCGGACTGGGTGCTGAGCTGGATGGGGAGCGAAGCCATCGAAACATGGTTTTTGCTCGACTTGCTCACAGGTCTTATAAACCTGTATTTTCAGTTCCAGTTTCTGACGAATTTGGCGTCGATTGCCGCTAAATATCAGGAGCCTGACAGGGATTGCGACACGAAGCTCCTCACTTATCGTAACTGGCAGACGATTATGCTTACAATCGTCATACTGATTGGAATTCTGCAACTATGGCTTTCCGAAATCTGGGGTTATGTCTCCATTGGAATCGGCATCGTGTATATTTTGTTCGGCATCTGTCTGATCAAAACATTGTTCGAGCTTCGAAATGCGCTTAGAACGGATGAATCCTGCCTGTGATAATCATAAAAAGCGCGATTACGGCAAGCAAAGCCAAAGCGATTGCAATGACTGCTTCATAAGGACGTTCGAAGACCGGGCGTCCTTTTTCTTTTTTGCCGAGCGCAAAGACGATGATTCCCGGGGCATAAAGGATGCAGGCGATAAAGGTCAGCTCAAGTCCCGACGAATACAGCATCCAGATGCCGTAAAGCGTTCCCACGAACGCAAAGAAGCGAGCCGCGCCGAGGGAGCCGCCTCTGCCGCCGCTGTTTGAAAAACCTTCGCCGCGGGCCGCAACCTTCATATAGTACAAGGCACTGAGAAAATACGGAATCATGATCATCGTCGTGCTGAACGTGTAGAAAACCTGATAGGTGGATGCGCTGAAGTAAATGATAATCAGGAAAAGCTGCACGAGACCGTTCGTAAGGTAGAGAGAAAACGACGGCGAGCCGTTTTCGTTTGCGCGCGTGAAGGCATGCATGAATACGCCTTGCTTAGCTGCGGAATACGGGCAGTCAGCGGCGAGAATTGTCCAGCCGAGAAGCGCACCCGCAAGCGACAGGATGACACCGATGTTTACGAGTGCGGCGCCCCATGGGCCAACGACCGCTTCCAAAATTCCCGCCATCTGCGGGTTTTTGAGTGCGGCGAGTTCTTCCGTCGTGAGAACGCCCATGCTCAGAACCGCGACGAGCACATAGATGATGAAGATACCCAGAAAGCCCGTCAGCGAGGCTTTGCCGACATCGGAGGAACGCTTGGCGCGCGCGGAAAGAACCACAGCGCCTTCAACGCCGATGAAAGACCAGACCGTGGCCGAGGTAGTCGCTTTGATTTGGTCGGCGATGGCGGGAGCGCCTGCGGTTTCGCTGCCCCAGAAATTGCTCATAAAGACCTTTGGATCAAAAGCGCCGATAAAGATAATCGCAATCACAAAGACCAGAAGCGGAATCAGCTTGGCGACGGTCGTAATTACATTCAGAGCGGCGGCCTCCTGCACACCGCGGAGTATCAGCCAGTTCAAAAGCCAGATGACGACGGAGGCGCAGATGATGGCAAGCAGGTTGTTG
>FR882033.1 GCA_000435615.1 Firmicutes bacterium CAG:238
GGTCTTGATAATCGTCAAGCAGGACAGATGATATCAAATGATCTGCCGTAAACGAGAGCGTACCGCTTAGTTCTTTCACTTCGCCGCCAGCGCTTAGCTCTGCATGGAAGCCGTAGGAATCAGCCTCTAAATCATTCTGAATATCCAATGTGGAAATTGTCCACTTGTTTCCCGCGCCGAGAAAATCTGCATCAAGCTTCCACATGGTTTGCTCGACAAGCAATTGATTGAGACACTCATCAGTGAGGTATGCGGATACGCCGCTGTAATATGTTGTCAAAGCATCCTTCAAAACAGCTTCGTCAGTAAAAAGTTCAGAATTGTTTTGAAAATTTGCCATCAGTTCATCATTTCTTCCGTTGCTGTTAATCGTAAAGAATTCTGTCAGAAAACGATCTGCCAGCTCCTTATTTTGGGAATCGCTGTCCTTAAAAGCGCACCCTGTAAACATTGCGGCACTTAATCCGACACATAATAGCAGAATGAATATCCAATGTCTCCTCATTTTCGTCTCTCCTTTTTCAAATTTATACTATTAATTCCTATATCGTTCATCCGCGAAAACTCCCCTCTGTACTTGTCTCCAAGCTTTGCAGAAAATGTGCGTCAGTCTCGAGTGTCCAGCAATCATCCCATTCACTCATGACCATGCGATTTGAAATCCCATAGAAGCTTGCTTCGGCAGAAACGGTACTCCCATCATTTCCAAAAGGTTTTCCTCCGAACTGACCGAAATCCGAATCTATAACAGCAGCATAGCCATAAAATGTATATTCACATTCCGGAAAAACCATCCACCCGCCCTTTGCATCGGGATATTTTCTTCTTGGACCCGTTGCACCTTCATGCTGCCCCCACGAAGGATCGGCATCATATGACTGCAAACCCACCTTGTGGTTTGTATGCTGTAAAACGATAAAAGAATTTTTCTCGTCCCACTTCTCAAATCGTCCCATCCACTGTCGAAACAGGATCAGTGCCACCTCTTCCGGCGATTTCCCCTCCGTTTCACGCTTATTGATTTTAACAACAAAATTTCCGGTCGTAACTGCTCTGCAATACTGCTCTTCCTCATGAGCTGTGAATTTCACATATTCACGCATTCCTGCATTTTCTGCATACTCCCCTTTTTCGTTTTTCTCAAATGTGCAAAGGCTTTCAACTGTGACTGTCATGCCGGTACAATCCGCATCACCCAAAATCACATCATAGATAATGTGTACTTTTTTCTGCTGTTCTTCGTCGGCGGAGAGAACCTCGCAAGACTCAATTATATAGTCTTGCAGTCTCTCCGATTCCTGCTCCTGCTTTAATTCGTTTTCAATGTTGCTTCGTGCAAGATCGATGATTTCTTTTTCATTGTCTTTACATCCACACAGGGCCAGGAGTGCTGCGAAAAGTACGAATATGCTTACGATTGTGGTCTGCCGTTTATTCATTGTAGTTTCCCCTCCATTTTCTTTGGCTCATAAAAACCTGTTTTTTCCCTTCTATAAATAAAGACGCAAAAAAAAGCAAAGTGCAACAAACTTTTTTTGTTTTTATAAAGAAAAAGACCACCGGATTAATTCGATGATCGTGTTCCCCTAGGCTCGCGCGACATACTCCATGTTTTCCGCAATCTTCACAACCTCTTGCTCCGGAATTCCGGCGTCAAATCGAAACTCCAGAATCATCGTTTCGGTTGGATAAACAATTCTGGTATGATCTTCAAAGGCGATTCTTTTTCCGAGGTAATTGTGAATTCGAATATCAGAAATCTGCGAATGCTCTGTATCGTAGGAGAGTTCCGAGCCCTGCGGATATTCCGTAATAATCAAAGACTCCGCACCCGTACCCGGCTGAACCAAAAAGCACTTTACCGGGTCTTCTTCCGCATAAGTAATCTGATAACCTTCCGGCAAATAAGCCGGATACCAGTAATCCTCCCACGAGCCTATCATGTCAAGCTCTGCCGGATTATGAATGGTCATGGAATTATTCTCATTGTTTTCAAACACCTGAAATACAAACTGGCGATAGGCATGCGAAGTCCCGATTGCAAGGGTATTGACCGAAAGAAAAATGAGAAGGAAAACCGCCGCCTTTTGCAGAATCTGCCGGCTTTTTCTCTTTTTCAGCCCTGCCGCATATCGCTTGTCGTAGAACTTTGCCGCTTCCAAAAGTTTCGCATCAAGCTGTGGGGAAAACTCTTTTCCCGCCTCGTTAAGCTCTTCATATTCTTTTTCAAACGCATCCTCTGTTTTTCGCGCTAAGACTTTCATGATTTTTTGCTCCACAGATTTCACCTCCTTTACTCATTTCTTTTTTTCATCTGTTTACGCAGTTTTTCGGTAATCCTGCTCAGCCGCATACGCACCAGCGACGGAGAAATTCCGATGACGGCTCCGATTTCCCTGCTGGTATAACGACCTTCGTACTTGAGCGAGAGCAAAAGGCACTCTTCCTCGCTGAGTTCTTTGTAAACAGCTTCAATATCATCTATCGCATCTTCAGGAAAAGCCTCCGCATGAACAGCATCCTGCCCGATATTGTCTGCCTCCAAAAGATTTTCAAGTTCCTTCATTAAATCTTCCGCCTTCTGCGTGCTCCGCCGGTAATCAGCTATCGCATGCAAAATCATGCTGCGAAGATAGGCCCGCACAACCTTTTCGTTTGGCAGATTCAAATTCTCGTAATTTTGAAAGAAACGCAGCCAAAGCGTCTGCGATAAATCCTCTGCCGTCTCTATCTCTCCCGTCTTTCTAAGAAAACTGCCATATACCCAATACCTGTTTTCAAGGTAAATTTCTTCCATGCTTTGTTTTTTACTCATTTATCATACCCTCTTACACATCACTTATTGTGTAAGAAGATTTTACCAAATCAAAGGTTGCTGCGCAAGCCTTGCTTTCATTTCTTCTTGAAAACCTTTGCGAAGAAGTCCGGTACGCTGCTCCATGACTTGTCTTTTCGCGCCAAAGTGCTCGTTCCGCCTCTGAGCGGATTAATCTTCGGCAATTCATCTTTTCCTTGTCGAATGCGTTCTTCGTTCATCTCTTCTGTGAGACTTTTGCTTGTATAAATCTTATCATCTTCAATTTTGCTTTTCATTTTGTTTCTCCTTTTCCCCTTCTATATATTAAGACGGAAAAAAGCGCAAAGTGCAACAAAGTTTTTTTGTTTCGCTCAAAAAAAATGACCACCGGTTTAATTCGATGGTCGTATTTACGTTAAGTATTTTCCAAAGTGTTCCTTTCTTTTTCGCTTAATACAATAACCAGTCAATCATTCTATCCGTTATATTTGATAGCACACCATAATGCTAAGTCGATAAGCCCGTATAGGCCTGTCCCCATAATTGTACAAATCACATCACCTTTTGAAAAAATATATGTGCAGTAGCTCACCATTGCAAGTATTATGAAAAGGTTTATTCCTGCTAAAATGTACAATTTTTTCCCTTTTGATTTGTATTTTTTCATTTTTCGCAGTACATAAATTTTATCCATAAGAGAGTAGATGGGAAACGGTACAATTGCACATGCCAACGAGTAAAGGCTATTTTCTTTTAAAAGCACACAGCTAAACAGAAAAAGTAAAAGTGTCACCGCAATCATACTTATATACAGTTTTTTAGTTCCACCTTCTCCGATAATCATATCTGCTCACCTTCTACTGCGGCACCACTACTTTTTGATTTCTTATGGTAAACAGTCTTCCACTCAGTTACAGAGTTTGTATGAGCAGCATCTGAATACAATCTGATTTTTGTTCTAACATAGTAATATTCTGAATCCTCCCCAAATTTAACCCCAGCCGGTGCTCCGTTTATTTCTACATTTCCCGGCATTATTATTAAGTTTTCACTTTCTCCCAGGGATTTTCTGCTGTTTTGGCAAACTTGATTTTCTTCAGTAGCAAACACAACAGATGTGGCTAATAAAATTAGGCTTACTATCAAACTTATAACTCTTTTCACCTGTTTCATCTTTTTTTCCTCCTTCTCAACTTAATTCAGTACTATCTTTTCTTTATTTCCACATTGGTTTCACCTCCAGTACCTTATCAATCCCCGTGAATTATTTTTTAGGCTGTAAAAAGCTCCTTTTTTCCCTTCTATATATTAAGACGGAAAAAAGCGCAAAGTGCAACAAAGTTTTTTAATATTTCCAAAAAAGTATTGAACAAAAATCAAAAAGAGAAGGATTAGTCTTCTATCTGCAATACCGCATTGGCACAAAGCTACACAGAAGCCTCAAGGCAGTCCTCGTCAAAATCGAATTCCGGGTTATGCAAAGGATTGGTAATATCTGCTCCAATTCCCACATATACCGCCTTTCCTCCGTTTTCCTGAACCCTTTTCATCATCACCGCTGCATCATCTCATCATCGCTTTCTACCGCCGGAACTTCACCATAGTCAACAATCCTGTATTCAAGTTCGTATGCAGCTGCCGTTCCTTTGATAATCGCCATCACGCGTCTGCCGAGATAATCCGATATATTTTCATTCTGTCCCCGATACTCAACGCGCATCATTGCCTCCGGAGCGATAGTATTGGCGCACAGCCCCGCATGTATTTCGCCGACATTTACACGGCAGAGCCCCTCTTCATGGGGCGCAATCGAATGAATATTTAGGGCTGCAGAGCACGCCGCCAGCAGAGCATTCTTTCCCTCCTGTGCGGCACCGCACGGGTGTGCTACCTTTCCCTTGAAATACACATCCAGCTGTCGATCGCTTACGAAGTCTCTGCATCTGCATGCAATTGTATGCGAAGGCAGCGGTTTGCTATCTGCACTGAGCCCGATGTGGAGTGCGATAAAATTCGTTGCATCATCCAAATGACCTTTATCTACAATTGATTGTGCGCCATAAAAGCTCTCTTCTGCCAGTTGAAAAAAGAACTTAATTTTGCCACAAAGCTCATCTTTCCGCGTGAGAAGTTTTTCCGCCGTTCCCAGTCCAATTGCCACGTGTCCGTCATGTCCGCAAGCATGCACAGCGTTCGGACTGGAGGAAAAATATCCTTCGTCAAAGGGTCGAAATCCCTCTTCTCCTTTTTCGGGATAAGGCAATGCGTCGATATCGAAACGAAATGCGGTAACCGGTCCGAGTCTTCCACTGTCGAGAACAGCCATTACTCCCGGAAGACCTTTTGTTTGTTCGACAAAGCTTGGATTTGCTCCCTGTTGAATTGCGCGGTTCATCTCCGCACGAACGGTATTTGCATCCAGTCTTTCCGGTTCGCCTATGCTTTTTTCATCGATCAATTCCGGCCCCATTACCACATCATATCCCATTTCTGTAAGAATCTCGGCAATTCGTGCACTTGTCCGAAACTCTCTCCACCCAATATCAGGAAAATAGTGGAACTCACGCCTATATTGTACTAACTGATTCATTTTCTCTCCTTTCCTCTTTGTTATATTCTAAACATAGCACGGAACCCCTTTATGAAAAAGTTCCATTTCAAAATTGTCTAAGGTACCAAAAAACAATGGATTATATCGATATAAAAATAAGAGAGCAGAACTTTATGTGTTCAGAATTGTAAACCTGTGATATAGTATAGAAAATAGGAGGAAGTGCATATGATGAGATTTAACAACGATTATAACCATTCGGCGCATGAATGCGTCCTTAAGCTGCTTGAAATGACCGCAGGCGAAGGCTACGGTGGCTACGGAGAGGACATCTGGTGCGACGAAGCAAAAGAGCTTATCAAAAAAGAAATCGACAGACAGGATGCGGACGTCTTTTTCTTCGCCGGGGCCACGCTGGCAAATTTTGTGGTGACGGCAGCGGCGCTGCGTCCGATTGAAAGCGTAATCTGCGCCCAAACAGGACATATCAACTGTCACGAGGCTGCTTCGATTGAAAATACAGGCCATAAGATTTTGGAACTGTCGGGCGTTGACGGCAAGCTGAGCGCGCAGCAGATAGAAGCTTGTGCTTCGGAATATTTTAGCGACGGCGAGCCGGAGCATCTCACCGTTCCGAAAATGGTATATATTTCATTTCCTACGGAGCTCGGAACGCTGTACTCACTTGAAGAGCTGAAAGAAATCAGACGGGTCTGCGATAAATACGGCATGTATCTCTTTGTGGACGGCGCGCGCATGGGCTATGGACTTGGCTCGGAGGCAAATGATGTCAGCCTGCGGGATTTCGGACAGCTTGCGGATGTTTTCTATCTCGGCGGAACGAAATGCGGTGCACTGTTCGGCGAAGCGGTTGTTCTGCTTGCCGATTCGCTCAAGCACAGATTCAAAACCTACATGAAGCAGAACGGTGCTGTCCTCGCAAAAGGCTGGCTTCTCGGATTGCAGTTCTATGCGCTTCTTGAGAACGGAGAATATTTTAAGATTACGGCACGCGCAGACAAGTTGGCAATGCGTCTGAAAGAGGCTTTTGCGGAGAAAGGAATTCCGTCTGCGGTAGACAGCCCGACCAACCAGCAGTTCGTGATTCTGACACCGCTGCAGGAGGAAAAGCTTGCCGAGAAGTATATTTTCGAGGGCATGGGAACGCTCGAAGACGGCAGAAAGAAAGTCCGCTTCTGCACAAGCTGGTCGACAACGGAGGATGAAATAGATGCGCTGATTGCAGATATACAGGTGCTGTGATGTGTTCAAGTCCGCACCGGCTGCGCCTTATAATCCCTTCCGCTAAACTCTTGAGCAAATTACTGAGGTGCACCGATGAAAACCACGGGGCATCACATAGATCTATGCTATTTACGGAGCCGAAAATAGCATTTACACGAAGAAGGCTTCTGTAAAGGGATGCTTCGTGTATCCGAGGGATTCTTGGAGGGAAAAAGATGCTTCTGTAAAATAATAACAAAAAGAGGTCGTGGAAAAACGTTGAAATTTCAACCTCCCAAAATATGACATTTTTGAAAAGCGTAAAATTCTGCCGTAAATCCAGAGAAAAACGGAATCAAAGAGGTGTTAAACAGGCGAAAATACACGAAAAGGGGGTCTATATGAGGCACTTGGTGGAAATTACCTAATTTTTCCATTACGAAAGTTTGCTTACCCCGAGCGCTCAAATACAAAGGGGCTGCCTGCATTAACGGAAAATAAGCGTTAATGCAGGCAGCCCCATGCTATGGTGACTCCTCGGGGAATCGAACCCCGATCAATGCCTTCGGAGAGCACTACTCTATCCGTTGAGCTAAGGAGCCATATTGAAAAGATTACGGCTGCGTACCGAAAGGTTCGCAGCCTCTTTAGTATACATGGTTTTCGCCGAAAAGTAAATATTTATATGTTAATTGTGTACGATTTTTTTTCGGGGAAAAGGGTCATCTGCTTATTTTTGTCCGCATCCTCGCGAATTTCGATTTTGCCCGCATGTCCTTCTTCTATCAAGAAGGTAAATTTCATTTCGTTATCAAGGAAACGCTTTATGCAGGAAGCGAGGGCAACAGGGCTGCTGTCGCAGCATATCCACCTGCGTCCGAGCTTTGATGCTGCGGCGGCTAAGGTTCCGCTTCCGCAGAAGAAGTCCCCAACAATATCACCTTCGCAGCTTGCGGCTTCTATAATCCTTGCAAGCAGTGCCTCAGGCTTCTGCGTTGCATATCCCGTGCGCTCGCCTGAGGTTCTTCCCACCATGTCGATGCTCCAGACATCCTTCATGTTTACCATCGTGTACCAGCCGATGTCGTCGCAGAATTCTTCAATACCCTTAAAACGGTAGGGTTTCAGCCCGCGGTTATAGGACTTTTCCTTCGGCAGCTTCAGATAGTATTTTGACGATTTGCCATATACGAGTATGTTGTCATGCTTTCTGGCAAAATGTTTCTTACTGCTTCCGCCGGATTTGTACTGCCAAATAATTTCATTGATAAAATTGCGGTCTCCGAAAATCTCATCGAGAAGAATTTTTACATAATGCACGCTGTGCCAGTCAAGATGAACCCAAATCGTTCCGTCCTCTGCGAGCAGATCCTTTATAAAAAGCAGCCTGGTTGCAATCATCTTAAGATAATCTTCCATGCCTTTTTCCCACACATCCTCGTATGCAAGGTGACGGACTTTCCTGCCTCCGCCCACTGCGGAATCGGAAACGGATAAGGTTGCTTCGTAGTTGGCTTTGCTGAAAAACGGCGGATCGATGTATATCATCTTCACTTTGCCGCGCATCCCTGCAGTGTCCCGCAGGTATTTCATAAAGGATGCGTTATCGCAAAACGCGAGCAGATTATCTCCCTCGCAGGAATCTCCGAGTACATCCGTCCGGCTGAGCACCGCGTCCTTCATGCTCGCATATTCGGCTTGGCTTTCTTCTGTTATTTTGGCAAAATTACTGATTAAACTCATGTTTCCTATCCTTCCTCACGGGAAAATACAAGGCCCTGCACATGCAGAGCCTTGCACGACTAGATGGAATTATTATAACACAGTTCCTCTTGCCATTGTTGATTTATCTTTTCGATTTCCAAATTTCTTTTTACTTTTTGCGTCGTTGTCTTAATCATCGGTTCGTCGGTAAGAAGGAAACGATGCAGATGTTTATATTTCGGCAGTTTTTCGTTGATTGCCGCCAAATCGCTTCTTACAGTCTGCACAAATTCCGCAAACGTGACTCCCGTATCTTCAAGATATTCCGGCTTATATACGATTTTGACCCAGAGAACGAGTTCGTTATGCTTCTCACGCGTAAAAAGCATTGACTCGGAAGTATACGGCAGCTTGTCGATGATGCTTTCGATTTCTTCAGGGAAAACATTCTTGCCGTTTTTCATTACGATAACGTTTTTCTTTCGGCCCGTAATCCAAAGATGCCCCTCATCATCGAACTTGCCTAGGTCTCCGGTATAAAAGCGTCCGTCTTTGATAACATTTGCCGTTTCTTCCGGCTGGTCAAGATAACCCATCATTACATTCGGACCCTTGACCACAATCTCCCCGATTCCGTTCTCGTCTTTGTTTTCTATCGTGACTTCCACGCTCGGCATCGGTTTTCCGACCGAGCCCGCCGCAAGATCTTCCGGTCGTTCCGCTGCAACAACCGGTGATGTTTCGGTAAGCCCATAGCCCTGAATCGTGACAATTCCAAAGTCATTGAGACCCGCTGCGGTTTCCGGCAAAAGCGGTGCAGCACCGCAGATTATCAGTCTGAGGTGTCCGCCAAGCCCGTCGATGATTTTGCGGAAGATTTTTCTTCGAACCGCAAGGTTTCCGATTCCCGGAAGTTTCGTAACGCGTCTTGCAAATTCGACCTTCTTGGTCAGATTCTCTTTGTTTATCTTATGCCAGATCTTTTTGTACATGTTTTCAACAAGGAGCGGAACGCCGACGAAAACGGTGACTCCGTATTCCGCCAGATTTTTCGAAATATATTTCAGGCCGTCGCAGAACACGCTGCATGCCCCGGAAGCCATAAATACCAGAACTCCAACCAGACCGAAACTGTGGTGCAGTGGCAGGAACGCCATGTTTACATCCCACGGATAAAATCTCTCATAACACTGCATATCCCGGATGTTGCTCATAATGTTCTTGTGACTGAGCATTACGGCCTTCGACATTGAGGTTGTCCCGGATGTAAACAATATCACCGCAAGTTCCTCCGGCTTGATTGCAACATCATAGAAGTCGCTGCTCCCCGCGACAAGAGCATCTTCACCCGCTTTTTTCAGCACTGTAAGCTCTTCCTCATCTCCGGTTATTCTGTAAAGCTTCGGAATCTCCGCGTCCGTACCCATTTCCGCAATCGCTTCCCTAACAACTTTTTCGTGTTTTTCATCATAAAAAAGTGCCTTTGCTTTGCTTCTCACAAGGCAGTTTTTAAGTTCTGCGGCGGTAAACCCTTTATCAAGAGGAACCGCCACACCTCCTCCGCATACAATCGAAAGAAATGCACAAAACCATGGATAGCTGTTGTCTCCGATTATGGCAATTCTCTCTCCCATAATGCCGTCGCAGTGAAGCCCCGTTCCGATGCATCTGACCTCACTGAGCAGCTCAAAAAAAGATATTTTTCTGATTTTACCCTTTTCTTTAATCATAAATGCCTTCTTGCCCGGAAATTTCTCCACAACAAGATTCAGCATTTCCTTGAGGTTTCCCCCTTTGTTTATATAACACTTTTTGCTTTGCATTTTCTCGTATCCTTTCAAAACAAAACCTAGTATTAAATACTAGGTTTTTTTTTATTATATATCAGATGGCCTATCAAGTCAACTCTGTTAATCCTTTTTAGTGCTTTCTTCACCAAATCTTCGTTTTCCTTTTTGTGGTAATGCATGAGTGCCCGCTGCATTTTCTTCTCTTCCATATCTTTCGCGACATAAACCGGTTTCATGGTGAACGGGTCAAGCTCTGTATGGTACATACAGGTTGCAAGCGTTCCCGGCGTCGGATAAAAATCCTGCACCTGATCCGGTATGAAGCCATATTCTTTAAGAAATACCGCAAGTTCCGCTGCCTCGCGAAGTCCGCACCCCGGGTGGGAGGATATCAGATATGGTATCAGATATTGTTTGAGCCCCAGTTTTTTATTCGTCTCTTTATATTTTCTGTCAAAATCGAGAAAAATATTCGCATCCGGCTTTCTCATATAGTAGAGGACCTTCGATGATGCATGCTCCGGTGCAACCTTTAGCGTTCCGCTCACATGGTATTTGCAAAGTTCTTCAATGAATTCATCCGCCTTCGGATCTGCCATGAGGTAATCATATCGGATTCCCGAACGAATAAAAACTTTTTTTACACCGTCTATGCTGCGAACCGCCCTTAGAACATCCAAATAGTCGCTGTGGTCAACCTTCATGTTTCTGCACACATTCGGATACAGGCAGTCCTTGTTCGGGCACACGCCGCGTACGAGCTGCTTGTCGCAGGCCGGGAAGCGGAAGTTTGCGGTAGGCCCGCCCACATCGTGGATATATCCTTTAAAATCCTTCTTCTGTGTCAAAGCCTCAGCTTCGCGTACGATTGCATCCTTGCTACGGCTTCTGACCTGCCTGCCTTGATGATAAGTAATGGCGCAGAAGCTGCAGCCCCCGAAGCAGCCGCGTGAGCTTACGATGCTGAATTTAATCTCCTTGAAAGCGGGTATTCCGCCCAAAGCATCATAAGTCGGATGCCACTCATTCTCGAAGGGAAGTGCGTAGATATCATCGAGTTCCTCTCTTTCGAGCGGCGGCTGTGGCGGGTTCTGAACCACATAAACCGTGTCCGTGTATTTTTCCACCATGGTTTTCGCCGAAATTGAATCCTGATTCCGGTACTGCAGGGCAAAACTCTCAGCATAAGCCTTCTTGCTTGTGCTGATTTCATCGAAGGACGGAAGGATTACCGCCTCCTCCATGCCCGGCAATTCAAGATTCTTTGCACGATAGCAAGTGCCTCGTATCCAGGTGATGTCCCTTGCATCAATGCCGCTGTCCAGGGCTTCGGCAATCTCGAGAATTGCCCGTTCTCCCATTCCGTAAATAAGCAGATCTGCTTTCGAATCAAGCAGCACGGAGCGACGCACCTTGTCACTCCAGTAATCGTAGTGTCCGAATCTGCGAAGGCTTGCTTCAAGTCCGCCGATGATGACCGGCACATCCTTATAGGCTTCCTTCGCCCTGTTTGCGTACACGATTACGGCACGGTCCGGTCGAAGTCCCGTTTTGCCTCCCGGTGCGTATTCGTCGGTTTTGCGTCTGTGCTTAAACACCGAGTAATTGTTCACCATGGAATCAACCACACCGCTGTTGATCAGAAACCCGAGACGCGGTTTTCCGAATATGCGAAAATCCTCAGCCGACTTGTAGTTCGGCTGAGGTAAAATCGCAACTTTATATCCGTATTGTTCAAGCAGTCTGCCGATGATGGCAGTGCCGAAAGAATGATGGTCAACATAGGCATCGCCCGTAACCAGCACAAAGTCCGGCTGCTGCCACCCTCTTTCTTTCATTTCTTTTTCGTTGATTGGTAAAAAACTCATCGTTGTCCTTTGTCGTAAGGGATTCCTTCTGCTTTCGGAACTCTGGAACTCTTGGAAGTGAATGCCAAAACAATCAGAGTAATCACATAAGGCAGCATTCTGTAAACATACGGGCTGATTCCGATTTCCGCGAGCATGTATACACCGTCTCCGTTGATGTCAAGGGAACCGTAGATTGCGGCAATGCACTTAAACAGTCCGAAAAGAATGCTTCCGAGTGCAATGTTCAGCGGTGTCCAGTTGCCGAAAATCATAACTGCGAGTGCAAGGAAACCATAGCCTGCAACTTCGCCTGTCGATGTGCAGTTTGCAGTCGTCATCGAATATACATATCCGCCCACGCCTGCAAGGAATCCGGAAAGACCTACTCCCAGGTATCTCATCTTATATACATTAATTCCGAGCGAATCCGCCGCCTGCGGATTTTCACCGCAGGAACGAAGTCTCATTCCTGTCTTTGTCTTGTAAAGGAAAATCGAAACTGCTACGAAAATAAGTATGCACACATAGGTACTCGGATAAACTTTGTTGATAAACAGGTCAATCAAAGCACCCCAGCTGTAATCCTTCGGAAGTCCGAAAGTCGAAGGGCGAACCATGAACCAGCCTGCTGCGCTTCCCGTTGCCATTCCCAAAGTGTTCTGCTGTGCAATCATGTAAATGAAGAACAGTACAACCGCAGGTGCGAGCATGTTCAGTGCCGTACCGCCGATGGTCTGGTCAGCTCTCAGGTTAATCGCAGAAAACGCAAGGAGCATCGAAAATCCTACCCCGCAGATACCTGTCAAAAGCATTGCCAGAATCATAACCAGCTGCCCCTGATCTGCGGTGAATCCCATGCCTTGGAACATTCTTATGAAAATTACACCCATAAATGCCCCGAATATCATAATACCTTCGAGAGCGAGGTTGATAACACCCGAACGTTCCGCACATACGCCTGCCAAAGCAACAATCATAAGAGGTACTGCATAAAGCATTGTCTGCTGAATCAAAAATACCATTATTTGTTACCTCCTTCCGCTGCTTCTTTCTTTTTCTTCCTGCCGTTAAGAATCATCTTGAAGATGAGTGCAAATGCAGAAAGATATACGATTGTAGCAATAATAATATCTGCTATGTATTCGTTATATGCCGTCATGTACTTGAGCTGTATTCCGGCAACGTTGAGCATTGACATGAAAATACCTGTAAATACAACGCCAATCGGATGATTTACGGCAAGCAGTGCAACCGGAATGCCGTTGAACCCGTCAGCCGGAAGCGACATGTAGGTGGACCAGTAAAATTCCGTGTTTCCGGAAAGGAAGTAAAGACTTCCTGCTGCAGAGGCAAGTGCCCCTGCGATTACCATGGATAAGATGATATTCTTCTTATCGTTGATTCCGGCATACTTGGCAGCATGTCTGTTAAGACCGCACGCCCGGAGTTCGTATCCGAAAGTGGTCTTTGTCATTACAACCCACATAAGAACCGCAATGATGCATGCAATCCAGAATCCGCCGTTTGCCTGTGAACCCGGGAAAAGGACATCCATGCCAAGTTTAGGTGTCGAAATTCCAAGATTCTTAAGCGGAATGGTGTATCCAATCTTACCGGCCTCTCCGGCATTTTTAAATACATCATGTGCATCAAACCACCATGTTACAAGGTTTGCTGCAATCCAGTTTGTCATGATGCATGTGATTACTTCATTAATATTAAGGAAGGCTTTAAAGAGTCCCGGGATTGCTCCCCAAAGAGCTCCGAGCACAATTCCCGTAAGGAATGCACATACCCAGGCAAGACCGGCAGGGCACCCGCTTGTCCCCATCCAAATCGCCACGGAAATGCTCCCCATCGTACCCATCAGGTACTGCCCTGCGGCACCGATATTGAAAAGCCCCGTTTTAAACGCCACTGCAACGGAAAGACCTGTCAAAATAAGTGGTGTCGCACGGAAAAGCATGTTTCCCAGATTGATAGGGTTAAAGCCGAATGTCAACTGACCCTCCACTCTTCCGGTACTGAACACCCCAAGGAATACAAGACGAATGCCGTCCCATATGCCTTTCATGGAAATATTGTCTTTTGCAAGGCCTACCATAATAATTACAATCATTCCGACCGCAAGTCCGATTAAAATCGAAATCAAAGAGGCATAAACAGATTTCGCGCCGTCGGATTTATACCATTTTACTTTCCCGCTTTCGGGTTCTAATCTAGGCATTCTGTTCTACCTCCTTTCCCTGACGTTTTGCGCCCGACATGTACAGGCCGAGTTCTTCAGGAGTCGTTTCTTTCGGATTGAGTTCTGCAACAAGTTCGCCTTCATAGATAACGAGAATTCTGTCCGAAAGTCCGAGAACCTCATCAAGTTCAAGTGACACAAGCAGAATTGCTTTTCCGTCATCTCTTTCCTGCACAAGCTGTTTGTGGATATGCTCGATAGCACCGACATCCAGACCTCTTGTAGGCTGTACGGCAACAACCAAAGGTTCGTTTCTGTCGAGTTCCCTTGCAATAATCGCCTTCTGCTGATTACCGCCGGACATGGAACGCGCAATCGTAATCGCACCCTGACCCGAACGCACGTCGTATTCTTCAATGAGCCTGTCCGCATATTTGCGTACTTCGTCGAAACGGATGAATCCATGATTTTGGAACTGTGGCTCTTTGTATTTCTGAAGCACCAAATTCTGCTCAAGCGTATATCCGAGAACAAGCCCGTGCTTATGTCTGTCTTCCGGGATATGAGACATTCCGGCTCTGCTTCTCTTTCTGATGGAAGCACCGGAAATATCCGTTCCGCAAAGAGTAATCCTGCCTGCCGATGCTTTTTCAAGTCCCGTAAGTCCGTAAACAAGTTCTGTCTGCCCGTTTCCGTCGATTCCGGCAATGCATACGATTTCGCCTTTTCGCACATCAAACGAAACATTCTTCACGGCATCATTTTTGTGAATCCTGGAAGGCACGGTAAGTCCCTCCACCTCCAAAACAACCTCGCCCGGTTTTGATTCGTCTTTGTCGATTTCAAGCTGTACCGGTCTTCCTACCATCATGTTGGAAAGTTCCTGCTTATTTGTGTCCTTGGTATTAACCGTGCCGATGCACTTTCCTTTGCGAAGAACCGTTACCCTGTCGGATACAGCCATGATTTCATTCAATTTATGTGAGATAAACAAGATGGATTTGCCTTCTTTTGCAAAACCTCTCATAATTTCCATAAGTTCATCGATCTCCTGAGGGGTCAGAACCGCCGTCGGTTCGTCGAAGATCAGGATTTCGTTTTCTCTGTACAGCATTTTGAGAATTTCAACTCTCTGCTGCATGCCAACGGTAATATCTTCTACCTTGGCATCTACGTCAACCTTCAGACCGTAACGCTCCGAAAGTTCCATAACCTTTTCTCTTGCTTCCTTTTTCTTAAGGAATCCCATTTTATCCGTTGTTTCGGCACCCAGAATAATATTATCGAGCACGGTAAACACATCGACCAATTTAAAATGCTGATGCACCATTCCGATTCCAAGTGCGGTTGCATCATTCGGGTCGTTGATTTCCACAATTTCTCCGTTCTTTCTGATTTCACCTTCTTCAGGTTGATAAAGTCCGAACAAAACGCTCATAAGCGTTGATTTGCCTGCTCCGTTTTCTCCCAACAGAGCGTGAATTTCTCCCTTCTTAAGCTGAAGGGTAATATCATCGTTTGCCACAATTCCCGGGAATTCTTTCCTTATGTGGTTCATTTCAATTATATACTCAGACATGTTGCTTCCTTCTCCTCGATAAAAACAAAGGGGGAAAGAATTTTCCCCCTCCATTATTTCGGTTTTAATCCATTAACCCGTAAACTATTTTACGAATTTAATGTTTTCAAGACCTGCTTTGCTTGGGTCAGCCATTTCTCCGTCGTTATCAACAACGATTTCGCCGGAAACTACCTTATCATAAAGATCCTGGTATTCTTCAACTGTCCAGTTTTCGAACTGCCAAGTATCAGTAGGGATACCTACTGCGTTGTCCTTAGCACCGAGAACCAGTGAACCGCCGTATACAGCTCCACCGTCATAGAACTTAGTGATAGCATCGATTACGGACTTAGCAAGATCCTTCATAGCGGAAGTGATAACTGCATCGGACTGACCGGACTGGTCAACGTCCACGCCTACAAGTTTGCCTTCTGCAGCCTGTGCAGCAGCATCTCCGGAGTTGAACATGGAACCGCCTGCTACGAAGATAACTTCTGTGCCTGCATTGTACCATCCGGATAACATAGCCTGAAGGTCAGGAGAAGCGGAGTAGCTTGCGCCGTGTTCCCAGGAATATCTCATTTCAACAGTTTCGCCCTTAGCTGCAGCAGCATCGTTAGCGCCCTGTGCGAATCCGTATCCGTACTTAACGCATGCAGGGTTTGTTCCACCGCCACCGCCGGAGTATCCTAACTTCGTGTAGCCTTCCATTACTGTTGCATAACCTGCAAAGTAACCAGCCTGTTCTTCCTGATAGGAAACGCCAACAAGGTTATCCATTCCCATATCCCATCCATCGATGAAGATGAACTGTACATCAGGGTACTGAGGAGCTACTTTTTCTAAAGCTGTTGCCTGTAAGAATCCAGGAGTTACGAGAACTTCTGCACCTGCTTCGCAAGCGTCTGTCATAGCTTTGATTCTGTCTTCGTCAGTTGCGTTGGAAGCATTACCCGGCTGATAGTACTTGTATGACAAACCGTTGTCGGAAGCATACTTCTTAACGCCGTTCCAAGTGAACTGGTTGAAAGAACCGTCCTTTAACTGTCCAACGTCTGTTACCATTGCGATCTGATATGTACCGTCTTCAGATTCGTAGTTATCAGAGATGGAATCGTAGTCTACTGCGCCCGTAGTAGTATTTTCATTGCCGCAAGCAGCAAATGTGAATACCATTACTAACATAAGCAATACTGTTAATAACTTTTTCATTTGTTCCCTCCTAAATGAAATTAAGAATATATTACATTCATATTATAATACATTAAGAAGAAAAGTAAAAGTTATTTTTTGCATATTCTTTGCACATTTCCCTTTTTTTGTTAAGTCTATGCGTTTTCGGGGCTTAATCCTTAAACATCTGCACCCAATAGGTGGTTCCGTCTGCGGATTTTGCATATCCGACACCGATTTTCGTGTAGTCGGACCTGAGAATGTTGGCTCTGTGCCCGGACGAATTCATCCAGCCGTTCATCACGGACTCAGCCGTCTTTTGCCCTTTTGCAATATTTTCTCCGGCGGTCTTATAGGAAACGCCGTATGTCTTCATCATGTCAAACGCTGAGCCGTATGTCGGTGAAGTGTGCGAAAAATATGCGTTTTTTGCCATATCCTCTGCCTTCAGCTGTGCCAGTTTGGCAAGCTGACTGTCTAAAGAAAGTGAAGAAAGACCGTTTGCTTTTCTTTCTTTGTTCACAAGATTTACGACCTGACCCGTCA
>FR882034.1 GCA_000435615.1 Firmicutes bacterium CAG:238
ATACTTATGTGGTAATCCGCAGGGTGAATGACCTGAACCGTCTGGTGCACAAGCTTGTGCGCCTGAGACGGGAACTGGCGGACGAATAGACAATACTTCTACGAATATAAAAATCTCCCGTTATACTTTTTTCGGTGTATACGGGAGTTTTTTGTGAATGTGTCAGTGCCGCGCGTAAACTTGATATACGCCCTAAATCCTCTGCACCTACAGTGCTTCGACCTCTTCGGCAGAAAGACCGGTTGCTTTGACAATCTCAGCTGTATTCATACCAAGAGCCTTAAGGTTTTTCGCAATTTCGCGCTGTTTCTGTGCAGCGCCTGCAGCCTGGCCTTCGTCGTATCCATAGCTCCAACGGATTTTCATTTCTTCTTCTATCGTCATAATCTCTATTACCTCCGCGTCTCGGTTGACTTCCTCGACCTTTTCGTGGATGCGTTTGACGAAATCGTCATTTCCGTCGACTTTAGATAATTTTTTTATGGAAAAGAAAATTGACAAAGCAGAATTGTTTCTAAAAGATACACTGAGCGAGGCGGAAGCAGCAGAAGACTTCGGATTGATTATTGCAGCCTGCAATGAACTCGGTGGACTTTACCGTGTGCTTTCGCGCTATGACGAGGGAATGCCTTTGTATGAAAAGGCACTGGAAAGCCTTAGAAGAATCGGAGCGGTGGACAGCGAAAATTATGCGACGACGCTGATCAATTTTCTCGAATTCTTGCTTTCATAAGTTCTTCGATTAGCTGCTCTTTTGTCATTGAGGCATAATCATCAAAATCATTAGCAGCCTCTCTCGGAGTGATTAACGCATCCGGATGAATCACTTGTTTTTGTGATTTTCCGGTATTATGCTCGATACCTTGAGATTTGACAGTCCCGATTCATAAATTTTGCGGCCGACCTCTAATCGTTCTTCTTTGGTGTACTTCACTGGTAACCTCCTTGCACAAAATCGTGGCATCATACTGTATCGAATAGCTATTCTTAGTGTACAACATCCCTCATTTTCGTGTCCAGTTTTAGTTTACCACTACAGAAATATCAAAATATGACCCAAAAAGAAAATTCAAGTTGAATTATCCGAAGAAAACCGAGAGTTAGACACGAGGACGTTTTTGTATGAATTTTAAAAATAATAAGAAAAATTAGAAACCACGACAAATTAAAAAAATCCTTAAGACTCTATAATGATTATGCTTTTGAATATCGCAAGAGTGTATAAAATAAGTGGAGAGGATAAGAAAATGAAGAAAAAAGTATTTGGATGGGAGTGCCTGATTTTTATTTTATGCTTTTGTGGGTTTTTCGGAATTCTTATAAGCAGAATGGGAGCAGTAAATATGCTTAACACACTACTCAATACAGCATATGCGCTTCTTACGGACACAGTTCTTTATATAATGGCGATAGCAGTCATTATGGGCGGTATTGCCGGGCTATTGACGGAATTTGGTGTTGTGGCATTGGTTAATCGATTATTGTCCCCCCTGATGAAACCGCTTTACGGTTTGCCGGGGGCAAGCATAATAGGCATACTAACGACCTATCTTTCAGATAACCCTGCAATTCTGACGCTTGCTGGAGATAATAATTTCAGACGCTATTTCAAAAAATACCAAATTCCGGCACTTACCAATGTAGGAACAGCATTTGGTATGGGTATGATTGTAACAACATATATTATCGGAATACAGAACTCAACCGGGGAGTCCTTTGTATTTGCAGC
Organism: Firmicutes bacterium CAG:238; assembly: GCA_000435615.1. Taxonomy (GTDB): domain Bacteria; phylum Bacillota; class Clostridia; order Peptostreptococcales; family Anaerovoracaceae; genus CAG-238. The sequence continues at coordinate 1,730 of FR882034.1, forward strand.
GTTACTCGGAAACATAGGAGCAGTAGTTGGAAGTATTGTAAGCACACGTTTGATGCTGATAAAAACCAAGAAAATATATGGGAATGAAAAAGAAAATATACCGGGTGCTGAAAACTTATTGACATTAAACGAAAGAATTATTCACGAAGGCAATATAGGAGAACGTTTTATAAACGCACTGCTTGAAGGTGGAAAAAGTGGGGTGAATATGGGGGTGGCAATAATACCGGGGGTATTGATTATCTGTACTGTAGTTATGATGTTTACAAATGGTTGCAGCACAGATGGAACTTTTACAGGAGCAGCATATGAAGGTATAGCCCTAATACCTAATATGGCTTCAAAAATTCAGGGATTGCTGGCATTTTTATTCGGATTTTCGTCACCGGAATGCGTCTCAGTTCCTTTAACTGCGTTGGGAGCTGCAGGTGCTGCGATTGGACTGATTCCAACTTTGGTTTCAAAAGGATTGGCAAGCGGCAATGACATTGCTGTATTTACGGCTATGTGCATGTGTTGGAGCGGATATCTGAGTACTCATGTTGCAATGATGGATGGGCTTAAGTGCAGGGAGCTTACAGGACATGCGATTCTTTGCCATACAATTGGAGGTTTGTGTGCAGGCATATCTGCCCATGTTTTATATGTGATGCTTGCATAAAAAAGTTTGTTTATATTTCAATATATCCGTTCAATTCTTAAAATAAATATAATGTAATACTTTCCGTAAAAATATATACTTCAAGAAAAAAATACATTTAAGGAGGTTTTGTATGTATACTTATGAATTGCAAAAAGCAACAGATATCTTAGTAAAAGATGTATGTGCTGTAAAAAAGGGAGAAACCGTAGTTCTTACCGGAGATTCACTTTCCTGTATGCCGGTTATCAATGCGGTAGCATCCAGCGTTTATGCAGCGGGAGGATTGCCGATGATTATTACTTTTCCGGCACCGGACGGAGTTGGACAGGCAGCAGACCCCAAACTTCCAATTGAACCGCTTACTGCTGCAGTATCTAACTGTGATGTTTGGATTGAATTTAATCAAAAATGGCTGCTGTATTCAACGCCGTATCAAAGAGCAATAAGCGAAAATAAAAAACTGAGATATCTGTGTTTGGTAGAATTCACAGAAGATGTTTTAATTCGCACTTTATGCGATATTGATACATCAAAACTCAGAACGTTTATGGAAGCAGTTGCAGTACGTAATCGTGAGGCAAAGGAAATACATATGACAACACCTGCCGGAACAGATGTGACCTTCTTAACAGACCCACAGCATGTTGTGAGTGTGGATGCAGGAGATGCAAGCAAGAGTGGCGTTTATATGATGCTGGGACAATTAAATGTTGTACCGAAATTCGGTAGTGTAAACGGTACAATCGTTTTTGACGGAACTGTAACTCCGCCATTTGGAAAAAGTCCGGCAGAGCCAATCAGACTTACAGTGAAGGACAGTGTCATTGTAAAAATTGAAGGTGGATCGGAGGCTGCAGAATATGAAAAATGGCTGAAGAACTTTAATGATCCGGGAATGTTAAAAATGGCACATGTTGCGTATGGATTTAATCCGGGAGCAAAACTGTCCGGAAATGTTGTTGAAGATGAAAGAGTATGGGGTGCAACCGAATGGGGAATCGGATATGTCAGCCCAACTGTAGGAGGACCGGATGGACAGGCAGCAGTTTCGCATACAGACGGGCTGTGCATGAATTCTTCGGTTTGGCTTGACGGAAAGCAGATTATGGATGAAGGAAAAATTATAGATCCGGAATTAGCCAAGCTGTATGAGCACAAATAGGTAATTGTTAGTTGGCGGGAATTGCAGAAGAGTGCAATTCCCGTATTTTAGAGGGAAATGAAATATGAAAAACATAGAAGTATTCAAAGATGAAATGATCAATGATTTAATGGATTTTATAAGAATCCCCGGAATTGCCGGAAAGAGTGAAGGAAAGGAATACCCCTTCGGAAAGTCGACGGCAGAGGCACTTGATTATGTAATAAAAATTGCAGATAAGATGGGATTTGCCCATAAAAACTATGAGAATTACACAGCAGAAGTTACACTTGGAGAAGGGAGTAAAATCATAGGTATTTTATGCCATGCGGATGTTGTGGACGGCGGAAGCGGATGGAGCAGCAATCCGTTTGAGCCGGTAATAAAAGATGGTGAAATCTACGGAAGGGGTGTCATTGACGATAAAGGACCTCTTATCTCTTGTCTGTATGCAATGAAGCTTATCAAAGATAATAATTTGCTCCCGGAGGGATATCAGATAAAAATGATTATCGGAACCGATGAAGAAGAAAACTGGGAGAGCATCGATTATTACCTCAAACAAAAACCGCAGCTTCCTGAAATTTCGATTGTACCTGATGCTAATTTTCCGGTAATATTCTGTGAAAAAGGTCTTATGAATTTCCGTATTCAGAAAGGTGATTTCAATGGGAAATTAAATGAAAACAGTTATATCAGCAGTCTTGTCGGAGGAGAAAGAGCAAATGTTGTTCCAACAAATGCAAGCTGCGTTCTCAAAAGCTATAAAAGCGACTATTCTTTTGAAAGAGAAAAGGAACTCCTGTTCCATTATTGCAAAATAAAAAATATTCCGATAGATTTTAGTGAGGGAGAGAAGGAGCTTGTCGTATCTGTGAAGGGGAAAGGTGCACACGCAATGACCCCGGAAAAAGGCATAAACGCAATATCGTATTTGCTCAGTGCTTTGGCTGAGATAAAAACATCTGAAAACGAAAAATCCGTAATTGATTTTTACAATCGATACATTGGTCTTGATTACAACGGTAATGGAATAAATTGCAATCTATATGATGAGTGCTCCGGCAAAACAACGGTGAATGTCGGAATGGCAAAATATGAAGAGGATGCCTTTGAATGTACTGTTAACTTAAGATATCCGGTATCATACACATTTGATGACGTGTCAGCGAGAATCACTAAAGCCTTGAGTGAAGAAAACTGCAAAATCGAGTGGGGAGTATGCATGAATCCAATATCCTTTAATCAAGAAAGCGAAATAATAAAAAAACTAATGAGTGCATATCAATCCGTTACCGGTGACTGTAGCTCAGAGCCGATTTCGCTCGGAGGTGCGACATACGCAAGAGCCATTCCGAATGCGGTAGCTTTCGGCCCTGTTTTTCCGAATCAAGAGGAATTGGCACATGAAGCAGATGAACACTACAGCATTTCGGATTTGCAACGTATCGTGAATATATATATGGACGCACTTTTAAAGTTATGTGACCGCTCCTAAGCACTAATCCTGCGGTATAAGAAAAGAGGGGCTGTCGCATTAACGGAAAATAAC
>FR882035.1:0-42329 GCA_000435615.1 Firmicutes bacterium CAG:238
CCGAACGGCATGCCCGGTGGTGTGAGAGAGGCTACAAGTTAGCCCCTACTCGATTGTAAAAAGGCTCCATGTCAAATGTTGAGGTTTTTCTTTTCGGAAGGCAAAAGGCAGGGAAAGTCTGCCGCACAAAAACTTGTTGTCAAGCGAATTTGAAGTTGTCTTTCTTCCAAGGATGTGATATATCCGGAGTGCAGCGTACCAAAGAGTCGACCGAGCCTTATTTTTTTGTATCTGGCGAGTAACAATTATCAAATAAGCATTTTTGACCGATTATGAGGAAAACCTAAAAATTATACCAAAAATTTTAATAATTTTTTCTTGAACGAACGAAGAGAACACGATACAATCCTGTTAAGATGGTTTTTAATATTTCCTGCTTCCATGCAGGAAAAATGGAGGAGTAAAAATGGGAAAAGATTTAATATTGAAAACGCTGAGACACGAAAAAACGGATCAGACCCCTTGGGTTCCGTTTGCAGGTGTTCACGCAGGTAAGCTGAAAGGCTACACTGCAGAGGAGATGCTGCAGGACGAAGACAAGTTAGTTGAAGCTTTGCTGGAAACGAAGAAAATCTACACACCGGATGGTATGCCGATTATCTTCGACCTTCAGGTTGAAGCTGAAATCTTAGGCTGTGATCTTTTGTGGGCTAAGAACAATCCGCCATCGGTAACAAGCCACCCATGCGCGGGCGAAAAGACTATTCCGTGTGACTGCAAGATTCCGACCGAAGAATCCGGACGCCTTCCGATGATTCTGTCCGCTATGAGAAGAGTAAAGGCAGAAATCGGTGATGAAGTCGCTTTATATGGACTGATTTGCGGACCGTTTACATTGGCTTCTCACTTACGCGGAACTGATATCTTCATGGACATGGTTGCAGACCCTGAATATGTGAAAAAACTGGTAGGATACTGCTCGCAGGTAGCAATCGAAATGGCACGCATGTATATCGACGCGGGGATGGATGTTATCGCAGTGGTAGACCCACTGGTATCACAGATTTCCCCGAAGCATATCGAAAAGCTTTTATCCGACGGATTCAAGGCTGTTTTCGATTACTGCAGAAGCAGAGGCGTGTTATCCTGCTTCTTCGTATGCGGGAATGCTACGAAGCAGATTGAAGTAATGTGCAAGATGGGACCGGACGGAATCTCCATCGACGAAAATGTAAACATGCCGGAAGCAAAGAAGATTACGGACGCTTACAACATCACAATCGGAGGAAACATTCCGCTGACGACGACAATGCTTTACGGAAATCAGCAGGATAATATGAAGAGCGTTGTTGATTTGATTGACAGCCTCAATGCCGTATCGCCGGGCAACTTCATTATCAGCCCGGGCTGCGATATGCCGTATGATACCCCAATTGAAAACACAATTGCTGCGGTACAGGCAGTAAAGAATACGGAAGGCACAAGAAAGCTGATTGAAAATTACGAAACTGTTATCGACACAAGTGATGTTGTAATTCCGGATTACGCGAACGAAGAAAAAGTGATCATTGAATTATTCCTGCTTGACCCGGATCAGTGCGCAGCTTGTACTTACATGCTGAGAGCAGTTGAAGATATCTTTGACCAGATTAAAGATTTCGCAGAATACAGAGTATATAAGTACTGCGTAAAGGAAGATATTCCAAGATTCGCGGCAATGGGTCTGAAGAACCTGCCTACAATCTGTATCGACGGTGAACAGAAATTCATTTCGATTATCCCATCTTCGGAAGAGTTAGTTGAAACGATTAAATCGTACAAAAAATAAAATATAACCTTTTGCCTATCCGCGGAGAGCATTTGCTCTCTTCGGGTAGGTTCTTTTTACAAAAAAACAGTGAAACATCATCGGTGCTGACGGATGAGTTTCTTTTTTGGGAGGTAAGACGGATGAAAATTATTATGATTACGGGCTTTTTGGGCTCCGGCAAAACAACTCTGATGCAGAATATTCTATGCGAATACGGCAAGAGCATGAAAGCAGGCGTCATCGTAAATGACTTCGGCAAAGAAAATATTGATGCAAAACTGCTTGGTGAAGAAGGAATAGCACTCTCTGAATTATCCAATGGTTCGATTTTTTGTGCTTGCATTAAGGACAAATTTGTCGACAGCTTGATTGAGATGTCGCACCGCGATTTGGAATATCTTTTTATCGAAGCATCCGGTTTAGCAGACCCTTCAAATATGGGAATCATCTTGGAAGGAATTAAGAATGAAACCGGCGGCAGATTGCAAATGCAGGGGTCTGTATGCATAACCGATGCACAAACATTCCTAAATATTTATAATCTGCTTCCTGCCGTGGAACGGCAAATTACACATGCGGACATGATAATTGTCAATAAGAGCAGCATGGTTGGCGCGGAAACGATTGAAAAGATACATGAAATTATAAAAGAAAAGAACACAGAGGCTGCGATTTACGATACTGATTTTTGCAAGGTCGATATGCAGCATGCAATTTTCGAGTTGACAAACCATAAAAAAGAAGCGGAGGAAACGACGAACGCGGTTTCCAACAGGGCGCTTACCCTTGTAGTCAAAGGAGATACTCCCGTTCAGCCGGAAGTGCTGGAAGACCTTCTGCGCAGTGTGATGCCCTCAGCCTATCGAATTAAAGGATTCGCGCAGACTACGGAAGGCTGTATGTCGGTAAGCTGTACAATGAAAAATTTCAATATGAATCCGTGGAAAGAAGCGGAGCCGACGAGCATTGTGTTCGTTTCAGCAGTTGGCATTCAGCTAATCAGCCTTGTTTCAGGATGGCTGCAGGAACATAAGGAGACAGGGCTTCGCATCGGATAAAACACGAAAAAATGATTGGAATTTACGCCGGCAGGATATTTTCGATAAATAGTATGGAAAAACAAAGATTTTTCTATTTTTTATAAAGAAAATTATGGTGCTGTGCTTGCGATATCCGGTAGAATAATACTGAGAAAGTTAATACGCTGCATAGGGATTCCCATCTTCTCCAAACCATCTTTTTACCCATGCAGTAGACTTTGTCAACTATTCGATTTAAACAACGGAGCGAAAAATTGGAGGAAGAAGGTATGAAGAAAAAATTACTCGCAGCAGTTCTCTGTATAGCAATGACAGTTTCCGCTATGGCTGTGCTGACTTCGTGCGGAAATAATGACGAGCCGACGGAACAAACAGCTGAAAAAGTAACTTTAAAAGTGGGGATGCTCGGAAAAGATATTAAAACAGCATGTATTATTTTAGCAAGCAAGCTCGGCTATTTTGAAGACGAGAATCTGGACGTACAGTTTGAAACTGTAAACTCACTTCCGGATGGTCTGACAGCAGTCAGCATGGATAAACTCGATATTCTGCCTTACGGCGTAATTCCAAGCTGCAGTTATATTTCACAGGGTACCGATGTTGTTATCATTGGAGGAACGATTTCCGAAGGCAGTGAAGGTATCGTTGCCGATGGAGCGAAATATACCGCTTTATCCCAGTTTGAAGGTAAGACTTTTGCCTGCTTCAGAATGGAAACCGGTCATATGATAATGAAGGGTCTGCTTAGAGAAGCGGGAGTAAATGCTGAATTCGTATACATGGATTCACAGCAGTCCATCGTAGAAGCAGTTAAAAAAGGCGATGCTGATATCGGCATGGTAAACAGTGGTTTCGGTTATGTTGCAAAACAGAACGGGTTGGATGTCGGTTTCCGGGTAGGCGACTTTGAAAGTGATTTCCCATGCTGCAGACAGACTGCATCCAGAACAGCTGTAAACGACAAACGTGAAGCGCTGATTAGATTCGAGAAGGCAGCGTTAAGAGCGTATGCAACTTACCTTAATGACCATGAAACGGCAATCGAAGCTTTGACAGAATACAGCGGACAGGATGCTGCTTATGTAGAAGCAATCATGTATGGAACAGACGATTATGACAATGCGATGATCGTATCCTTAGATCCGAACAAGAAGAAGGTTTCCGACTTCTATGATGTTATGAAAGCAAACGGCGACATCGACGCAGACACAGAATATGATATTAACGACTACATTGATCCGTCAATCTATGGCGACGCTTTGAAAGCAATGATCGATGCTGGTGAAAATACAGATATTTATCAGCAGCTTTTAACAGAGTATGAGGCTAACAATTAATGATTAAGATTCAGGATGTGATCTTTAGATATCCGAAGAGTGATAAGGAGGTTCTCAGCCGGCTGAATCTTGAAATTGCAGACGGTGAGTTCCTTTGCATCATAGGACATTCGGGATGCGGCAAATCGACGCTTTTGAAGCTCATAGCGGGGCTTGATATGCCGACGAGCGGAAGCGTTTTGACTGACAACAAAACAATAAGCGGTCCATCAGTGGACCGCTCCGTTGTATTTCAGCAATATTCTTTGTTTCCGTGGATGACGGTACTTCAAAATGTTACATTTGCCGTAAATAAAACGGGAAGGTTCAGCAAAAGTGAAGCAAAAGAACGGGCGGTGTATTTTCTTAAAAAGACAGGTCTGGAACATGTTTTGGACGCTTGGCCGTATCAGCTTTCGGGCGGTATGCGCCAGCGGACGGCGATTGCCAGAACTTTGGCGATGGATTCACCTTATCTGCTGCTGGATGAACCGTTCGGTGCGCTGGATACGAAAATCCGGGGGCAGCTTCAGATTCTTTTGCAGGATCTTTGGAAAGAAAGCGGGAAAACCGTTATTTTCGTGACGCATGACCTTGATGAGGCAATGATTCTGGGAAGCAGGATTGTTTTCATCGAGGACGGCCGGATACAGCACGAAAAGCAAATTGATACTTCCATCAACTGCTGCTGCCGGCAGCAGGCGGGAAGAGCGGATTGTCAGGCGCTGAAAGAAGAAATGACGAGGTGGTTCCAATGAAAAAGATAAATTTCTCGGTACTGTTTTCGCATTTGCTTTTAGCGGTTTTGGTAACGGTAATCTTTTTACCGGGTGAAAAAAAGACAGAATCACCGGGAAGCTTCCTTGCAGCAATTGCACTGATGGAGTTATACTACATATACAGACTTGTGCGTTTTCCTTTGAAAAGAGAATCGGCGTCAGGGATTATATCCTTACTGTGGATTCTGTTCTTGATTTGGGAAATCGCAGTTACCAAGCTGAACGCTTGCCATCCGGTTTTGGTTCCTGCACTTGAAAATATTTTTCATGTGTTCAGGATGGACTGGAAAGAAATGCTGTGGGGTGTGCTGAACTCCATGGAATTGCTTTTCGCGGGTGTTTTAATCGGTCTATTGCTTGGCACGCTGCTTGGACTGATTTGCGGATGGAATCAAAGACTGAAAGAAATGTTCTATCCGATTGCGAATGTATTGGCACCGATTCCGTCGATAGTCTTCGCGCCTTATGTAATAGCGATTATGCCGACTTTCCGAAGTGCGTCGGTTGTGGTGATTCTGCTTGGTATTTTTTGGCCGGCATTTTTGAAGTCGATATTATCGGTAGAATCTATCGATAAAAATATTATTGACCTTGCGCGCACCTTGGGGCTATCGGATGCGGCAATGCTGTTTCAGGTTCTTTTGCCGTACTCCTGGCCGGGTACTGTTAAGGGATTGAAAGTAACCTTTACAACAGCAGTAATGATGCTCACTTTTGCCGAGATGATGGGTTCTACGGTGGGAATGGGCTATTACATAGTTAATTACAACACATATGGAAATTATACGAAAGTTATTGCGGGAATTATGGTAGTGGCGCTGGTGGTCACCGCGCTTTCGGCATGTGTGACCTTCGTTCAGAAAAAAGCAATAAAGTGGCAAAACTACTGATGTTCGGCTGATAGCAGAAACGAGGTAAAATGAGATGGATATGACGATAAACAGACCAAAGATTTATGATGACATAACGAAGAAGTGTCTGGAAATTTTTGACGACGGACAGAGTTTGGCAGTTGATGAAATTCTAATGCAGCTGATGGATCTTCCCGGTGTTCCGATGCACGACCCGTTCCACCACTATATTATGCCGGCGGCATCGCTGGTGGCTGCAGCGATTGAGACAAAGGCGGACAGAGCAGCTTTAGAAGGCTGGCTGCGTGAGGCACTCAGACGCGGAAAAACCGTACCGGGAGGATTCTGCGGTGACTGCGGAAGCTGCGGTTCCGGTGTAGGTGCGGGAATTTTCCTCAGCGTATATACGGGAGCAAAGCCGATGAAGCGCGAGTTTTGGGATGTTGCAAATCGAGGAACAGGATATGCGCTTACAAAAGTTGGAAGCTATCCGGGACCGAGATGCTGCAAACGCGTGCTTTTTCTTGCGACACAGGCGTTAAGCGAGTTTGCCGAAGAAAATCTGGGATTGAAGCTGAAAGTCAATGATGATATCAGGTGTCATTACTATAAAAACAACAAAGAATGTTTAGGAAAGGAATGTCCTTTCTTTATAGTCAGAGGGTGATTTTATGTTTATTGAAATGGACTGCCCATGTAAGGGGAAATATTTGGATAAGATGCTGCAGCCGGGAATTTTGAGCGCCTTGAAAGACGAAAAAATGCATGGCTTTTCTCTGATTCAGAAACTGGCTGATAATCCTATGTTCGGCGGAATACAGCCGGACAAAGCAGGCGTCTATCGCTATTTGAAAAAAATGGAGGCGTCAGGTCTCCTGCAGTCTGAATGGGAGCTTGAGGATGACGGCAGCAATCCGCGCCGCATCTATGCCATAACGGAAGACGGGAGGCAGTGCTTGGATAACTGGGCGGAGGCACTTGGGCTCTATGTATGGTCTCTGACTCTGCTGATTCGGGAAATTAACGCTGATAAATAATTACCACGGGATATAATTCACTACCCATGTCCTTTCAATCAGATTTATTCAGAAGCAGGCGGAAATCTAGTGCACATCTCAAACACTTCAATCCCGTTTACGGTGATTCCGTCCTCCACAGGAATTACCAGACAGAATCTCCCGTCAATGACCTTCGTTTCAATCAAATCGGTGTATTCAGGGTCAACGGTGATTTTTACCTGCGGGGTCGTCATCTCGAATTTCTTGGTTTCCATCACATTAATCGGGTTCAAGGCTGCGGATTCGCCGAATTCCCGACGACAGGCCTCGTTGAATGCACTGACCTTTTCCGCCGGGATGCCGCTTCCCTTTAAAATATCGTCTACATCTTCAACTTCAATTTCAGGAACCTCCGGGTCATTGCTTTCCTTATGAAGCAGCAAGCGTTCGCGCAGCTCGCTGTGAACGGCTCGGACAACCTCAAGGCTGCAGTCTTCTCCTAAAGATTCACAAAGCACGCCGCTGAAGGTGTTTTTTTGGGCACCCGCTGACATCGGAATCTTTTCCGTGCAGAAAACACCCGAAAGAAAATCTTCGTGAATATCGGAAACAGCACGGCTGTAATAAAGAGCGTTGTAGATATTCGTGCCTCGGTCGTCAAAGGCAGGAAACAGAAATCCAAGTTCCGGCGCACCAAGCACATGGCCGGTGGAGGCACCGCGGAAATTATGCTCATCAGCCATATAGCGCAGAGAAGATTTTGCGTCTTTGACCGGACAGATACAGCAAAGTATGTAGTCGAAGACTTCGCCTGAGCCTTCCTCGAAAATCTCATCATCACTGCCTTTGAAAGGTACATCGTAGGAATCGGAAGCCAGCAGGATCACATAGCTGTCATCACCGAAATCCAGCGACTCAATGATGCGGCGGTAAAGCGTGTCACGAAGCCCTTCGTTGCGGAGGTGGGAGCTGCGGAGTGCCTGCAGCAGACGATGCTCGTCGCTGTTTTCGACTTGAGATGTGCTGAACTCGATGTCGAGCAGATTTTTTCCGAGCGTGCCGGAAAGCGTTTTCTTTAAAAGCTTAAAATACAGTTCTGCTTCTTCCTGCTCCATCAGCCCCACAGATAGATCGAGCGTCGTTACGATTTCGTGCGCCGCATTGACATAGCAGCCGTAGATGCGGCTGATGCTGTCTTTTTCGGGGTTAAAGCGTTTCTTGATTTCTCTGACTTCTTTCTGATTCATATATTTTTATTTCCTTTTCTTTTCGTTAGTCATGCGGTATGCCTTGCCTTCTGCAAAGCGATGCTACTCTATTATCTTACTACCTGCGGGAGGCCTGCGTCAACGATTTTTGTCCGGAGAAAATGATGCGTGCTTGTATCTTTTCTGTATTTAAACTATAATAATGAGGAAATATAAGGGGCAGGGAGGCAAAATGAAAAGACAGGTAGAAAACTTGCGCGCAAAGATGCGCGAAAAAAAAATAGATGCCTATATCATTCCGACAACCGACTTTCACGGCTCGGAATATGTCAATGATTATTTTAAATGCAGGGAGTTTGTGTCGGGCTTCACGGGCTCTGCCGGAACGCTTGTTGTGACAGCAGATGCGGCGGCATTATGGACCGACGGAAGATATTTTCTTCAGGCAGAGAGTGAACTTGCAGGAAGCGGAATCGTGCTCATGCGAGAAGGAGAAGCGGGGACTCCGGAAATTACCGAGTGGCTGTGCCAAAGGCTGCCAAGAGGCAGAGAACAGATGGTTGGATTCGACGGACGCATTGTTTCGGCGAAATTTGGCGAGAAGCTCAAAGAATCTTTTCATGTGGAAGCGGAGCTTGATCTCGCAGATGAAATCTGGGCGGAAAGACCGAAACTTAAGGCTTCCGAAATCTATCCTCTTGCGCTCCGCGTAACAGGGGAAAGTTCAGAAAGCAAACTTTCACGCGTGCGGGAAGAAATGCGAAAAGCGGGTGCAGAGGCGCATATCATAACTTCCCTTGAGGAAATCGCGTGGCTTTTCAACCTGAGGGGCAGGGATGTCTTGCATACGCCGGTTTTTTATGCCTTTGCGCTGATTGAGCTTGAAAGAGTGAGAGTCTATCTTTTAAACGATGAGGAAAAGGTTAAATCGTTATTTGACGATGAAATTGAAATCAAGCCATATACAGCCATTTTTGACGAGCTTAAAACGCTAAAGGCAAAAAGCATAATGTACGATGAAAACACAATCAGCTACAGGCTTTTCGAGTCGATTCCGCATAGCTGCAGGGCAGTTAAGTGCAAGGACCCTGCAATGCTGATGAAAGCAGTAAAAAACTCCGCAGAAATTGCATGCACCAAGCATGCACACATCAGGGACGGTGCGGCGGTGGCGCGATTCATAAAATGGCTGAAAGCAAATGTCAGCACAGATGAAATAACAGAAATCTCAGCGGCAGATTATCTTTGGGAAGAACGCAGGCGGCAGGGAGCGTATGATCTTAGCTTTGATACGATTGCCGGATACGGACCGCATGGTGCAATTATTCACTATGAGGCAGCTCCGGAGACGAATGCAGAATTGAAGCCCGAAGGATTTTTGCTCGTGGATTCGGGCGGGCAGTACGAAGACGGAACTACGGACATAACCCGGACGATTGCACTTGGACCGCTGACAGAGAAAATGAAGCGATGCTATACTACCGTTTTAAAAGCGCATATCGCTCTTGCGACGACGGAATTTGATGCCGAAACTACAGGGAGGGAGCTAGATGCAATCGCAAGAAAAACGCTTCACGCCGAGGGCCTCGACTACAAACACGGAACGGGGCATGGGGTCGGTCATATGTTGAGTGTGCATGAAGGACCTGCAAGCATCAGTCCGCGCGGTGTAAACTGCCACATTGCCCCGGGAATGATACTGAGCAATGAGCCCGGTGTATATCAAGAAGGAAAATTCGGTATAAGACTGGAAAATGAAATACTTTGCACCGAGCTTGAAAATGGAAAATATGGGTTTGAAACGATAACCTTTTGTCCGTTTGAGCGGGAGGCGATTCTGCCGGAGCTTTTGACGGAAAAAGAAAAGGCATGGCTGAACGCATACCATGCCCGTGTTTACGACACTCTGAAGCCACTGCTCAGCACCGAAGAACAGGTTTGGCTCAAAGCAGCGGCTTCAGAGATTTAGCAAAATTTATACTTTAATATACATCTTTTAACTTTACTTGTTTTTCCGGCAGGTTGGAAATGATAACCGCAGCAAAGATTGTGCAGCAGCCGATGATTTCTCTGCCGCTCATAACTTCGTGGAGAAGCAGTGCACCGAATAATACACCGAATACGGACTCAAGGCTCATCAAAAGCGAAGCCACTGTAGGTTCGGCATCGCGCTGCGCTACAATCTGCAGTGTGTAGCCTACCCCACCCGAAAGGCAGCCGGCATAAAGAATCGGAATTGCACAGTTGAGTATATCATCGAAGTTTGGTGTTTCGAATATGAACATGAGAATGCATCCCAGAATTCCGGCGGTAAGGAATTGGATGAGAGAAAGCTTCACACCATCGTTTTTTGCAACGAAGTGGTCGCAGACCATGATATGTACGGCGAATGCCACCGCGCAAAGGATAACGAAAAAGTCACCTTTTGAAACACTTCCGAATCCGTTTGGCATTGCAAGAAGGTAAAGCCCTATGACACCCAAAACAACACAGACCCACATAATCGGTCTTACCCGTTTACGAAGGAAAAGGCTGAAAATCGGAACGATAACAACATAAAGAGTTGTGATAAAGGCAGCTTTTCCCGCAGTTGTGAATACACAGCCGAACTGCTGAAGAATGCATGCTGCAAAGAGTGCCAAGCCACAGCAGATACCTCCGAAGAGGATGTTCTTGTTCTCTTCTTTTTTTTCGGGTGCAAAAAGCGGGCCCTTTCCCTTGTTCATAATGATTACGACCGGTACAAGAACTGCCGCTGCGAATAACAAACGGATTCCCTGGAAAGTGATAGGACCGACATGTTCCATCCCGCTTACCTGAAATACGAATGAAGCCCCCCAAATCATAGCCGTGAGGAGCAGCAGCAGGTTTGCTCTCATCTTTTTATTCATAAAAATGTCCTTTCTACTTTGCGACTTGCCGCAAGCGGTATATTCGCACGGCAAGCGAAAGATTCATATAAAATTCATTCTCGGTTTCGAGCTGCGCCCCTGTCATTTCGCGCATCCGAGACAGCTTATACCTTATTGTGTTCTGATGACAGCCGAATTCGTCCGCAGCCTTTGCGATGTCGCCGCCGCACCTTACGAGGGCAAACGCTGCCTCGATGTAGTCCGGTTTGTCAATAATCGGCGCAATGTACCGAAGCATGTATTCCTCCATCTGTGCGGAATTTCGGTCGTTTACCAAAATCTCATAGACACCGATATCATCAAATCCGGCAAAGTTTCTGCCTTCCGCAAGGGATGAAAGGTAGGCATTGTAGCTCTCGCGAAAACACATATCCAGGCTTTCAAACGGTACATGAATGCGGCTGGCACAGCATGTAAAAGGTTTTGGAATGGCGAGATATTCCAGAACCTCATCAAGCATGATGTTGAAACTTTTTTCGTCGTCCTTTGAGGAGGTAAGTATCAAAAACATGCCGTTTCCGTATGGGGCTATCATGCCTTTATTTCCAATGTTTCTGTTAAGGTAAAAGTTTCGGCTGAAACGCACGACGCTGTTGTGAAAATCCTCGTCATTGCGGGAAATATAGTATGCACGGCAATTGCCCTTAAATGAAATTCGAAGGTTTTTTGCTATCGCATAGATCCTGTTTTTTGACATGGAGCCCAGAATCATCGCATCAATGTTCTCCGTGGTCAGCAGATTTCTGTCATCCGTCTGGATTGCGTCGGAAACTTCGTAAATGATATTCTCATAATAAATATCTTTGCCGAAACTGAAAACCGGAAAGTTCTGTTTGTTTGCAAATTCGAGAACTTCATCAGGAAGCTTCGGATAAAGAATCGTTTTGCAGCCGATTCCCGCCGCACCGTAGTTTTTCAGAGCTTTTACCATGGGGAGTATTTCCTCGGGCTTGTTGCAGCAATATTGGTACAGAAAACTGCAAAGCACGAGATCTCCCGGCGTAAATGTCTTCAGAAAATCATCGATGTACTCGGGCATGAGTTCATAATCAAGGATTCCCATACCTTTGACCTTATTGTCAAGTCCTTTTTCTCCGGCGATTAATTTCATATGATTGAAGCATTGAAGCTTCATTAAATCTCGTACAGTGAGTGCCATGCATTCCCTCCGTCTTTTATCATTCTATCATTTCTGCAAACTTAAATATTTGTAATATTTACAAATATTATACGATGTATTATGAAAAAATACAAGAAAATAAAAGAATAATCTACAAAATGAAGTCTTTTATTCAAAGGAAAAAAGTGTTACAATATTCTAACTATATAGGAGTATCAGATTATGACTAAGTATGTAGGAAATTTTTGCGGAAGCCGAAGAGTGCCGAATGGCCGAGGCTTGCCGATATATGCGTGGAAGGTGAATAATGACACCCAAATCGCAGATGACGAAATGCTCATAAGAGTGGTAAAAATCCACCTCGAAAACGGAAGTTTCAATCAGATTTATTCGGAAGTCGGCGGAAACGAAGAAAAAATGAAAGAAACCGTAATGGAAATCGTCAAGCAGCGTGGAAAGATGCACAATCCGTATACCGGCACAGGCGGACTATTCGGCGGCATTGTCGAGAAAATTGGCAAGAATTTTGATAATGCTGATAACATACGCGTGGGTGACGAAGTGATTGTACCGGTATCTATTGCAATGCTTCCGCTCAAACTCAAAAGAGTGAAGAGTGTAAATTATGTGTATAACCATCTCAATGTGGATGGGTATACGGTTATATACAGCGGATGTCCGGTTGTGAAGAAAACTCCGGATATCTCCTGGGACATTCTGCTCAGTGCTTTCGAGGAATCCGCATCAATAAAAAAAGCGAGCGGGTTTGCAGAGGGAATGAGTGCGTCTCTTGTAATCGGCAGCAATCCGATTGTCACCATGCTTTACGGCCTTGCATTGAGGAGTGTCATGGCTCCGGACGGTATTCTGACCTGTGTGCACTACGGGGACAATGCCATGTATGCATACAATGATATTGAACAAAACCGAAATAAGCTGCTTTATTCAGTATTCGATGAAGTCTATTTTATGAGTACCAGAGATCCTATGGAATGCATCGACGAGACAACGGAGGGCGGAGAGCGGCTTTATGATGTAATCGTCAACTGTGCGGATCAGATGGGTGCAGAGGCAATCAGTGTCATCGCGGCAAAGGAAAACGGAAACGTGCTTTTTTCGAATTTGACGAATAATTATACAACCGCACTGCTGGTGCAAGAGGCAATAAACCGCGATATCAATCTTTTCTGCGCGGTGGGCTATGTTGAAGGTTACTACGATTATATGATGTCCTTTATACGAAGCGTCAGCGACAAGCTGATTGAAATAGGCAAAATACTCACAAGGATTTCCGATTCATCAAAGCGCAGGATACACACGCTGCCGGAGGAAATGGACGATACCTGCCGCATTGACGAGATCTTGAATGTAAAAAGCAAAGCCATGGCAAAAAGCGTGATTGAGATCCAAAAGGCCGCAAAGTACGATTGTTCGGTTATCTTAACAGGCGAAAGCGGTACCGGAAAAGAAGTCGCAGCGAACCTCATATATAGAATGAGCTCACGCAAGAACGGGCCGTTTGTAAAAGTCAACTGCGCGGCAATTCCGAAAGAACTTATGGAGTCGGAGTTTTTCGGCTATGAGAAAGGTGCGTTTACCGGCGCAAAGGAAAGCGGAAAGGAAGGGTATTTCGCAATTGCAGACGGCGGAGTGCTGCTGCTGGACGAAGTAGGGGAAATGCCTCTGGAACTTCAAGCGAAATTGCTGAGAGTCATACAGGAAGGCGAGTTTTACCCGGTGGGCGGTCGAAAGCCGATAAGAGTGGATGTACGAATATTGGCATCCCCCAACCGAAATCTTGTTCAAATGGTTCAAGACGGAGAATTCAGGGAAGATCTCTATTACCGACTGGCAGTACTTACGATAAAAATACCGCCGCTCCGCGAAAGACGCGAAGACATCATTCCGCTGGCCAATGCATTTCTCGAAAAATACAACGAAAAATATGGCACGAGCAAGTCTTTTACGGAAGAAGCGGAGCTTTGTCTTTTGGAACATATGTGGCCGGGAAACATAAGGGAGCTTGATAACACGGTGCACAGGCTCATCATTCACTCCGATGACGGACAGGTTGCAAGCGGAGATGTTCTGCGGGAATACAACTATCTTACCCATGAATACGGAGGTGCATCCGGCAAGCCAAAGAGTTTCTCCGACACGGTGGACGATTTTGAAAAAAATATTATAGCGGAGGCACTCAAAAAATACGGCTCGACATACAAGGCTGCGGATGCCTTGCAGATGAGCCAGTCGCAGCTGATGCGGAAAAAGAAAAAGTATCATTTGTAAACGAAAGCAAACGAACCGAAAATGACTTATAAAAACATGGAAATAAGTCGTTTTCGGTTTATATTTTTTTTTTGCGGCATCCATACAAGCGTTGAAATCACTCGAATGAAAAAAATGTCGAATTGGCACGAATATTGCATTGTAATAAAGATACGCCAAATCAAATGATTATTCGGTAAACATTTTGTGATAAAAATGTGAATCAAAGGATGAAAGAGAAAAGAGAATATGAAAGAGAAGACATTGGAGTATTTTGAGAGTGTGAAAAAAATCTATGCGGATGCACGCCCGAATTCGCGCAGACTTCATACGGAAGCATGCAAGTATATGCCGGGCGGAGATACAAGGACCGCAACGTTTTTTCTTCCGTTCCCGAATTTCATAAAATACGGTGACGGAGCTTACATGTACGATGAAGACGGGTTCAAGCTGCTTGATTTCCAGAATAACTATACATCGCTTATTCACGGGCATGCTCATCCGGAAACAGTGGAAGCTGTGAGAGAACAAATCGCAAAAGGAAGCGCGTATACCGCACCTTTCGAGAAACAGATTGAACTCTCCGCGATTTTGACGCAGCGCTTTCCGAGCGTTGACATGATTCGCTATACAAATTCAGGGACGGAAGCCAATATGCATGCCTTGCGAATTGCAAGAGCATACACGGGAAAAGCTAAGATTATCAAGACTGAAGGCGGATACCACGGCACAACGGATGTTTTTGAGGCAAGTGTCGATCCAAACATTAAGAAAGCCGGAACGCTTGACCAAATTAAGGTGATTCCGGAAAGCAGAGGGGTCTCCGAAAACGCACTCAAAGATGTGCTGGTTGTTCCTTTCAACGATATCGAACGAACAAGGAAAATGATAGAGGAACATCACCGGGAAACCGCCTGCATCATTATTGAACCGATTATGGGTTCTGCAGGGCAGATTACTCCGGATTTGGAATATTTAAAGTTTTTAAGAGAAATTACCGAACAGTACCATATAGTTTTAATCTTCGATGAGGTGGTGACAGGGAGACTTTCCC
The DNA here is from genome assembly GCA_000435615.1 of Firmicutes bacterium CAG:238. Classification (GTDB taxonomy): domain Bacteria; phylum Bacillota; class Clostridia; order Peptostreptococcales; family Anaerovoracaceae; genus CAG-238. The sequence goes on from FR882035.1 coordinate 15,297, forward strand.
TTGGTGGGGCGCAGAAATTTTACGGCGTCACACCGGATCTCACCACCATGGGAAAAATTATCGGAGGCGGAACGCCGGTCGGAGCTTTCGGAGGAAAGCAGGAAATCATGCAGTTGTACGATCCGCGTGAGAAGAAAATGTATCACTCCGGAACATTTAACGGAAATGCTGTGACAATGGCGGCAGGCCTTGCGACCATGAAGGCATACAATCAGGAGGCTGTGGATTACGTAAACGGCTTGGGCACCTTATTTAAAGAAGGCGTCTCAAAATTTACGATAAACTCGGACTGAACATGAAAATAAGCGGAGCAGGCTCCATTTACAACATTTTGTTTACGGATAAAGAGGTAAAAAACTACAGAGATGTTGCTTCGGCGCATGAGGAGCTGAACAAAGTGCTTTACATGTCGCTGCTCACAAAGGGTGTGTTCGATGCCGAAAGAGGAATGTTCTGCATGTCCACGGCCATGACGAAAGAGGACATTCGTTTCGGACTTGATACTTTGGAAACATCTCTTCGCGAAATGCTTCCGGCAATCGCTGAGGAAGCACCGGAACTGATATAATCGGCTCATACCCAATTTTATTAAATGAGTCTTTTATATAGAAATTATCACATAATTCTAGGAGGCAAAACATGTCAGAAACAAAACAACCACGCATGCCCAAAGTTTGGGAAGCACTGATTCCGGTTGCGGCAATCATGGTATTCATGATTGTGGGAACCGTAGTATGGGGAATGGACCCTCATATTCCGCTGGTACTCGCATGCGTAGTAACAGCATTCGTTGCAGCCGCTTGCGGATACAAGTGGGATGCAATCATTACAGGAGCACTTGACAGCGTTAAGAGTGCAGTAGAAGCACTCCTCATCATCTTATGTGTAGGTATGCTCATCGGCTCATGGGTATGGGCAGGAACAATGCCGGCAATGGTATACTACGGTCTTAAATTTATCTCACCGAGCGTATTCCTTGCATTGGGTCTTGTACTTACGGCAATCGTTGGTCTTGCAACAGGTTCTTCCTGGACTGCATCCGGTACGGTAGGCGTAGCACTTATGGGTGTTGCTATGGGTCTTGGAATTTCCGCTCCGTTGGCAGCAGGTATGATTATCGCAGGTGCATACACAGGGGATAAGCTTTCTCCGTTATCCGACTCAACAAATGTAGCGGCAGCTGCAGCTGGAACACCGCTGTATGACCACGTTGGAGCTATGATGACAACAACTGTGCCAAGTTTCGTTATTTCATTCGTGCTTTACTTAATCGTAGGTTTCGTTGTAATTGATACATCCGGTTATGATGCATCGCTTGCACAGGGAATCATGGACGCAATCGCTGAAAATTTCTATCTGTCACCGTGGATCATGCTTCCTGTACTGGTAGTTATCTTTGCGGCAGTTAAGAGAATCCCTGCAATTCCGTCACTTCTGCTTGCAGCAGCAGTTGCGGCAGTAATCGCAATCTTTGCACAGGGCGCATCCGTTCCTGATGTTCTTATCGGACTTCAGGCAGGTTTCTCAATCGAAACAGGAAACGAATATGCAGACAGTCTTCTCAACAGAGGCGGCCTTGACTCCATGCTTTGGACTATTTCCTTAATCATGTTCGCACTTGCATACGGCGGAATGATGGAAAAGTGCAGATTCGTGGAATCCCTTATGGGCGGAATCGTTAAGAGAGTGAAATCCACAGCAAGCCTTGTTGCGGCAACCATTATCACAGGTATCATCTGCGACGTTATCCTGACTGACCAGTACCTTGCAATCATGATTCCTTCCCGTATGTTCAGAGACGAATTTGACAAGAGAGATCTTTCAAGATCCTTCCTGTCAAGAACTACAGAAGACGGTGCGACTCTGTGGTCACCAATGATTCCTTGGAACGGATGTGGAGCTTATCAGGCAGCAACTCTGGGAGTTCACAACTTTGCATTCATGCCGTTTGCATTCGTTAACCTTATCAACCCGGTACTTGCCGTTGTAATTACTGCATTCGGAATCGGCGTTAAGTATAAAGAATATGACGGATTGAGAGGTGCTGAACTCAGGGCTGCAAAGGCTAAGAAAAAAGCTGAACTCGCAGCAGCAAAGAAAGAAGCAAAATAATGAAAGAGTATATTTCCGTTGATACCAAACAAATGCGTAAATCAACGCGCATTGCGGCCATTGCGGCAGGTTTGTTTTTCATAGGACTGGGCATCATCAGACCCTCCATTTATGCGGGTCTGATCGGTGCAGTCATCATTGCGGCAATGCTCCTGAGCAAGGAGACAGTTGTTTGTGAAGAAGGAATCGTCGTAAGGTATGATGCGATTTTGTATCAATACAGAGAAGTATGGCCGTGGGAGGAAATCAAGGAGATTCACAAAGAACTTTCACCGGACTGCAAACAGTACGGACTGCATTTTATGAAGGATATCATGACCAAAAGACTTGTCTTTCCGATTCCGGAGGCGAAAGAGGTTCTGGAGTTTGCGAAAGAAATGAATCCTGAAATTCACATCGGTAATGTGAACGAATAATAAAATACGAAAACTGCCGCACGGACGCAAAACCGTTGCGGCAATTTTTTTGCGATGAAATCTTGCACCCGGCGAACGAATCTTGTACAATGAACACAAGATAGGAGAGTAAGATTATGGAAAATTTACTTAAGAATACGACAGCTCTGGCGCGTGCTGTCTGTCAAAACTATATAGATGCATTCAGAAAATCCGCGGACAAGAATGGGCCGCTCATCGCTGTGGATGCGACCTGCGGAAACGGGCACGACGCGCTTTGGCTTGCCGAAGTATGCGACAGGGTGTACGCTTTTGATATTCAGCCGGAGGCTGTAAAGACAACCGCCGAATTGCTGGGGGCGCATAATCGAAGCGGAAAGGTTGAACTGTTTTGCAAAAGTCATGCGGACATGAAAAGCCGTGTACCCGAAAAGGCTGCGGTAATCGTATTTAACCTCGGATATCTGCCGGGCGGCGACAAGGAAATTACCACCCATACAGAATCAACACTTTGTGCACTGCAGGCGGCACTGGAACTCTTGCGAGTGGATGGGCTTTTGTGCGTGACCGTTTATTGGGGGCACCCGTCAGGCAGAGAGGAGCGGGAGGCGGTTTTGAGATGGGCGAAAAACCTCGATAAGGGCATTTACCACTGCGTTCATACCGACATGCTGAACCAGCCGAACTGCCCGCCGGAGATCGTGCTGATAACGAAGAAAAAAGAGGGATAAATGGAACGAACTCGCCAATCGTCGGAATGAAAATCCGCCAATCGTCGGAAAAATATTTCGCCAATCGGCGGAAAAGTGTAGTATTTTTTGAAAATACCGTGTATACTATAGAGGAACGATTAATTTGAGGTGAATCTGATGAGAAAATACAGAAAAAGAATTGCTGATGATATTTTGAAAAGAAAACTTGAGGGAAAAGGTGCCGTACTTATCGAAGGCCCTAAATGGTGCGGTAAAACCACTACTGCAGAACAGGTTGCCGCAAGTATTTTATATATGGATGATCCCGAAAAGAAAGAACAAAATATTTCCATGTCGGAGCTCAATCCAAGACGCCTTTTGAAAGGCGAAACACCGAGGCTGATTGACGAATGGCAGCTTGCACCGAAACTGTGGGATGCCGTACGATTTGAAGTAGACCACCGTGATGCCCTTGGTCAGTTTGTACTGACGGGTTCTGCTGTTCCTGCTGACACGAAAGAAATTACGCACTCGGGTACCGGACGCTTCACATGGCTGACGATGAGGACGATGAGTTTATATGAATCGGACGATTCAACCGGTGAAGTCAGCTTGAAAGAATTGTTTGACGGCAAGGAAACTATTGATGGGGAATCGAATATTACAATTGACCGTTTGGCATTTTTGGTGTGCCGGGGCGGATGGCCGCAAGCGGTAGATATGCGCGATGAGATTGCTTTGGATCAGGCAAGAGATTATTTTGATGCTGTTGTGCGTTCTGACATTAACAGAGCGGATAATGTACAGAAAAATCCGGAGAGAGTCCGTAGACTTATGCTTTCCTATGCTCGAAATCAAGGAGGACAGGTACCAAATACCGTGCTTGCAGAGGATATTTCCGCAAATGATGAAGTGACCATAAGCGAAGAGACCGTCGCTTCCTATATTAATGCGCTTCGCAAAATTTTTGTTGTGGAAGATATGCCCGCGTGGAATCCTAACCTGCGTTCAAAAACTGCAATTCGTTCATCAGACACCCGATACTATACAGATCCTTCGATTGCGGCGGCAGCCTTGGGAATAGGCCCGAAGGATTTACTTAACGACTTGCGAACCTTCGGATTTCTTTTCGAGACTCTTTGCATCAGAGATCTTCGGATATTTGCAGAGGCACTCGGCGGACAGGTTTATCATTATCGAGATAAAGATGGGCTCGAATGCGATGCTGTCGTTCATTTGAGAAATGGCAGATATGGCCTGATCGAAATAAAACTCGGCGGGGATAAACTCATAGAGGAAGGTGCAAACACTCTGAAAGCTATGGAAGCCAAAATCGATACAGACAAGATGAAAGTTCCGTCATTCCTTATGGTTTTGACAGGCACGGGAGACTATCCATATCGCAGGAAGGACGGCGTATATGTTGTCCCTGTGGGATGTTTGAAAGATTGATTTCCGGCGGAGGACATGGGACTCGAAGGCCACGAGGTGTAATCAAAGTGTAATCAAATCATTTTGAAAAAACATTTTTGTACGAAAAGAGACTATCGGACAGCTGACATAAGAGAGTTAGCTGCACGATAGTCTCTGAAGAATATTCGTTATAATGAGGTTCGACTGCTCACGTGGCTATGCTGAAATCGTTCGCTTTCGGTGAGCTGTGAGACCTTGACGCCCTTATTCTTGGCATACTGCATTAGACCACGAAGATCCATCGTATTTTTCATTTGACTAGGCATGATCGGCTCAGACATCCTATCAAGGGATTCCCTATATTTCTTCATCTGTCCATTCATAATCGTATACCTCCATTATTTTGGCAGCATTTTCTTCAATAAAGTTCTTCCTGCTAGAATTGAACATGGTCAGGTCAAAATCAATGTTGAGCATTTGAGCAAGTTTGCTAAATGTTTTGGAACTTCATTTTTTGAGTTAATTCCGTTTAAAATGCTATTACAAAAAGAACTGCTAGAAGATGCCGAACGATTCACCGGATCGTCCGCCGACGGCTCTGCCCTCACGGGTCCGAGCCCCTGCGACATTTACAAAAAACAAAATAACACCCCAAAGGGTGTTATTTTCATCTGGCGGAGGACATGGGACTCGAACCCACGGGGCTGTTACACCTTACTTGATTTCCAATCAAGCTCCTTAGCCACTCGGTCAATCCTCCAAGACCAATAACTACTTTACCATAAGTTAAGAGATTACGCAAGTAAAACTTTTTGTATTTCTATTGTTTTTTATTAAATACGCGCGTTTTTTTGCTAGCCAGGGGCGGGAATTCTATGTTAGAATATTGTATACAAAAACGGAAACGGAGGAGTCAATAGCGTATGTGCTGCGAAAAACAGGTTCCGATGAAGGAACAACTTGAAAAAATCATTGCCAAATACAAAGATACGCCGGGAGCTTTGATTCCTGTGCTGCATGAGGCTCAGGAACTGTATGGCTATCTGCCTTTTGAGGTGCAGAAAATAATTGCCGACGGGCTGAATATTCCGGTTGCCAAAGTGTACGGAGTAGTAACCTTTTACTCCCAGTTTTCGCTTACCCCAAAGGGCAAGTACCGGATAAGCGTATGCCTGGGAACGGCGTGTTACGTAAAAGGCGCCGCAGAAATTTTGGATAAGCTTAAAGAGAGACTTTCCATAGACGTCGGGGAGTGTACGGATGACGGGCTTTTTTCCTTGGATTCCTGCCGCTGCATCGGGGCATGCAGCCTTGCACCTGTCGTGACGATAAACGAGGAAGTGTACGGGAAACTTGTGCCTGAGGACATCGACGGCATAATCGATAAATATGAAGCGATGGAGGTGAAATAAATGTCTGTGAAAACCATTGCTGAGATTGAAAAAATACGCGAAAACACGCTGAACGAAATCGGAGCAAGATTCGGAATGACCGATTTTGCGGGGGCGAGAATTCATATAATGACATGCGGCGGTGCGGGCTGCCATTCGTCCGGCTCGGGAAGGCTGCTCGAAAAATTTCGGGAACTTGCAGAGCGTGACGGAATGGGCGAAGAGGTGTGTGCGGTCAGAACCGGATGTTTCGGACTTTGCTCCGATGGTCCGATTATTGTGATCCAGCCGGAAAACATCATGTATGCGAAGGTACAGCCCGAAGATGTTGAAGAAATCTGGGAAAGTCATATTAAAAGAGGAAAACCTGTCGAACGACTTGTTTCCAAGAACGAAAAGGCGTTTTTCTCCAAGCAGCAGAGAATCGCACTCAAGAACTGCGGCCGCATCGACCCTGAAAACATAGACGAATATATTGCAGCTGGTGGTTATGCTGCGCTCATTAAAGTTCTCAACGGCATGGAGCCTGAGGATGTAATTGATATTGTAAAGAAATCAGGAATCCGAGGCAGAGGCGGCGGCGGATTCCTGGCAGGCAGAAAGTGGGAGGCTGCGGCAAAGCAGATGGTACCCGACAAGATTGTGTGCTGTAACGCCGACGAAGGCGACCCGGGAGCTTTTATGGACAGATCCATTCTGGAAGACGACCCACACTCCGTAATCGAAGCCATGATTATCACTGCATACGCCATCGGTGCACACGAGGGATACATCTATGTTCGTGCGGAATATCCGACAGCGGTGAAAAGACTCAAAAAAGCAATTGCACAAGCAGAAGAATACGGGCTGCTTGGTGATAATATCTTAGGAAAAGGTTTTTCGTTCCGACTTGAGATTCGTCTGGGTGCAGGTGCTTTCGTGTGCGGAGAATCCACGGCACTTATGATTTCCATCGAGGGAAACCGAGGCGAGCCGAGACCGAAACCACCTTCATCGGCAGAGAAAGGGCTCTTTGGCAAGCCAACGGTGCTTAATAATGTAGAAACTTTTGCGAACATCCCGCAGATCATCATAAACGGGGCGGACTGGTTCAGAGGCATCGGAACCGAAAGGTCAACCGGTACCAAGGTATTCGCGCTCGGAGGCAAGATTAACAATTCCGGGCTGGTTGAAATCCCAATGGGAACGACACTCCGTGAAGTGATTTACGATATCGGCGGAGGCATTCCGGGAGGAAAAAAATTCAAAGCCGCACAGACAGGCGGTCCTTCCGGCGGATGCATTCCGGCAGAATATCTTGATACATCGCTTGACTATGATTCGCTGACGCAGCTGGGTTCCATGATGGGCTCGGGCGGAATGATCGTCATGGACGAAGATACGTGCATGGTCGACATCGCAAAGTTTTTCCTTGAATTCACGGTGGACGAATCCTGCGGAAAATGTCCTCCGTGCAGAATCGGAACCAAGCGAATGCTTGAAATTTTGACAAGAATTACGGAAGGAAAAGGTTCAATGGAAGACCTCGATGAACTCGAGAGCATGGCAAACACGGTCAAACGTGCATCGCTTTGCGGACTGGGGCAGTCGGCACCGAACCCGATTCTTTCCACAATGAAATACTTTAAGGATGAGTATATCGCCCATGTAAGGGACAAGAAATGTCCGGCCGGCGTATGTATTTCGATGCTTCGCTTTATCATCGCCGACGAGCTCTGCAAACGCTGCGGAATCTGTGCGAAGAACTGCCCTGTGGGTGCAATCAGCGGAAGCAAGGAACAGGCCTATGTTATCGATCAGGATAAATGTATCAAGTGCGGTGTCTGCATGGCAAGATGTCCGTTCAAATCCATCATGAAAAACGCTTAAGGAGGAGGCCGAAAATGAGTAAAGTACATGTTACAATTGACGGCATTCAGGTATATGTGCCGGGCAGCTATACGGTTCTTGAAGCTGCAAAAGAAATAAATATTCATATTCCGACCCTCTGCTTCCTGAAAGATGTGAGCGAAATCGGATGCTGCAGAATGTGTCTGGTGGAAGTGGAGGGCGTAAGAAGCCTTCAGGCTGCATGCGTATATCCGGTAAAGGACGGAATGAAGGTAAAAACGCATACACCGGAGATTATGAAAATCCGCAAGAAGAACCTGGAACTGATTCTTTCCAACCACCCTGCAAGATGTCAGAGCTGCACAAGAACCAATTCCTGCGAACTGCAGAACCTTGCGGATACACTGGATGCAAACTTTGAAAATTACAGGAGCTATCAGGAGCCGCTTACGGTTGACCTTCCGCTTGCAATCGATGACGGAATTTCGATTCAGAGGGACCCGAACCGCTGCGTGCTTTGCAGAAGATGCGTGAGCATTTGCAATGATATCCAGACGGTCGGAGCGATAAACGCGATAAACAGGGGATTCAACACGATTATAGGCACCCCGGAAAATCGCAGTCTTGATAATACAATCTGCGTAAACTGTGGTCAGTGCATCAATGTATGCCCGACCGGTGCGCTGCAGGAGCACAGAAGCATTGACGAGGTATGGGATGCGATTTACGATCCCGACAAGTATGTCGTTGTTCAGACAGCACCTGCAGTGAGAGCAGCACTGGGTGAAGAATTCGGAAATCCGATCGGAACCGATGTGACGGGCAAGATGGTTTCCGCACTCCGCATGGTGGGCTTTGACAAGGTATTTGACACTGATACGGCAGCCGACCTCACCATCATGGAAGAGGGCACCGAGCTTATCGACAGAATCAGAGGCGGCGGAGTGCTTCCGCTCATAACTTCCTGCTCGCCGGGCTGGATTAAGTTCTGCGAACACAATTACCCGGAAATGATCCCGAACCTTTCTACTTGCAAATCCCCGCAGCAGATGATGGGAGCTGTAATCAAGAGTTATTTTGCGGAAAAGAACGGAATCAATCCGGCCAAAATAGTGGTTGTTTCCGTCATGCCTTGCACGGCAAAGAAGTTCGAGGCAAAACGCCCGGAACTTTCCGTGAACGGACTTTCGGATGTTGATCATGTAATTACAACCAGAGAGCTCGCCAGAATGATTAAATCGCTGGGTATCGAGTTTAATGCCCTCGGCGAGGGGCAGTTTGACGACCCGCTCGGCTTTTCAACCGGTGCCGGCCTCATATTCGGAACTACGGGCGGCGTTATGGAAGCTGCACTCCGGACGGTGTGCGATATCCTCAACGGAACAAGTTCCGATGCCATCGACTATGTACAGGTGCGCGGAATCGAAGACGGAATAAAGATTGCCGAAGTGGAAATTCTTGATTTGAAGATTCGGGCGGCAGTGGCACACGGACTCGGCAATGCAAGAAAGCTCATCGAGCGCGTCAAAGCCGGGGAAAAATTCGATTTCATCGAAATCATGGCCTGCCCGGGCGGGTGCATCAACGGCGGAGGGCAGCCGCTGCAGGTTTCCGATGTACGCAATTGGATTAATTTCAAAGAAAAAAGAGCCCAGGCACTTTATCACGGCGACCGTGAAAAATTCGTGCGTAAGGCTCACAACAATCCTGCAATTAAGAAACTGTACAAAGAATACCTGGGATTTGCCGGCGGCATGCGGGCACATCAGCTTCTGCATACGAAGTATGTTGACCGGAGCGATGTTTAACCGTCCACATGGATTGACAACTTGACAAGATAATTATAGTAACCTTCGGTTGACAAATCATCAAGGATAACGTCCTCGTAGAATTTGTCGCCGAGGGTTAGATTGTTTTTTGCGGCATAATCAATGAGTTTTTTGCAGTTTTCAAGGACATTGGCATAGCCGTGATTGTCGTAAATGGCAAGCAGCCTGCCGCCTTTCACAAGCGTAAGTTCTTCGGACTGATGCTTACTGATTTCAGAAGGTTCGATGACGGAATAAAACTGGCTGTATTTATAGGCATCTTCGCTGACCGAATCACGGGGAATCAGGGCACCTATCGGATAGGCACTGTACAGGTTCATCCTCTGGCAAAACGCAAAATGTTCCCCAACAGCCTCCATAATGTTCTTCTCGTCGTCGATTCCTTCATAATCCGTGATTACGTAGAACTGATCCTCTGCGTTTTCAAATATGATTTCATCAACCGGTGCAAGAATTCCGCTTCGGGTTTCTTCAATTTTCTTGTTGATGTATATGCGTGACCATTTCAGGCTTTCGATTTTCTGGTCAATCTCTTTTTTCTTTGATTCGAGAAGTTCGATAAGCGCTTCGGGAGAACGATTGTCCATGTGCTCCTTGATTTCGTTTATGTGAACCCCCAAATCCCGCAAAGTCCTTATAATCGCAAACGTTTCAAGCTGCGTAAAAGAATAATAGCGGTAGCCGTTTTCATCTATAATGTCGGGCTTAAAAATCCCGCAGCTGTCATAGTGAAAAAGAGTCTGTTTTTTTACATCAAAAATTTTTGCAAACTCGCCTGTTGTGAAATATGTTTTTTTGCTTTTCATGAGAACCTCCCGGGTCTGACTGCTAAAAGTATACCACATTGCACAAAAATAGTGTATAATTAATTGAATGTTTAATTTGGCGGAGGAGAAAATGAAGTATATACAGATAGATATCAGAGGCAGCAGGCAGGCAATCGAGCCGACTATCGCGGCACTTCTCGAAATCGGAATCACAGACGCGGTGATCGAAGACCCGGCGGACATTGCGGATCTGCTCGAAAAAAAGAACGATTACGACTGGGATTATATTGATGAAAGCATTTTGGAACTTGAGAACGAAACGCCGAAGGTTACGGTCTTTGTCGAAGAAAACGAGGAAGGAAGGGCCAAGCTTGAAGAAATTCGAGAGGCGGTTGCCGGCCTTGAGGCACGCGCAGAAGCGGGTGAGTTCGGCGAAGGCATTGACCTTGGCAGCCTTGATATTTCAGTGAAGGTCGAAGATGACAGTGAGTGGAAAGACAACTGGAAAGAGTATTTTAAACCGGCAAAGGTCGGCAAAACGATTGTGGTTAAGCCTACATGGGAGGAATATAAACCGGCATCGGGAGAAAAGGTAATCGAAATTGATCCGGGCATGGCGTTCGGCACGGGCACACATGAAACCACCTCGCTTTGCATACGCCTCATGGAGGAGTATGTGAAACCGGGAATGAAGGTTTTGGATGTGGGATGCGGCTCGGGAATTTTGTCGGTTGCAGCGGCACTTCTGGATGCATCCGAGGTTCTCGGTGTTGAAATCGACCCGGTTGCCGTTGAAATCGCAAAGGAGAACATTGCACTTAACGGAGTCGGAAACGTGGCAAGGGCGCAGTACGGCGATCTCACGAAGGGCATTGATTTCAAAGCGGATGTCATAGTGGCAAATCTCATGGCCGATTTGGTAATGATGCTCAGCGAGGATGTTGCAAAACACCTCCTGCCGGGCGGTATTTATATTTCCTCGGGAATTCTCACGGAAAAAGAAGTTCAGGTCGCAGACACCATGCGTGCACTTGGATTTAAGATAATGGAAGTCAAAGAAGATGGTATGTGGTGTGCCATCGTCGCAAAACTTTAGGAGAGGGACATGATTAAGTTTTTTGTGGAGCCGAGTGCAGTCTGCGGCTCAGACATCTATTTGGACAAAAAAGAAGATATCAAGCATCTTACAAGAGTTTTGCGTGCAAAATGCGGGGATGCGGTATGCATATCGGATGGCGGTGAGTGGGAATACGAAACCGAGATTGCAGCGATTGACGAAGCATGTGTGACGCTTCGCATTCTTGATAAGCAAAAACCCGCACGCGAGCCGTGCATTCGGGTAAGCCTCTACCAGGGAATTCCCAAGGCCGCCAAGATGGAGACCATTATACAGAAAAATGTTGAAATGGGTATCGACGAAATCGTGCCGGTATTTATGGAAAGAACGGTCGTAACCGATAAGGGGCAGTTCGGCAGGAAACTCGTCAGATGGCAGAAAATCAGTGACGAGACCGTAAAGCAGTGCAAGCGCAGCAGAATCCCGCAGGTCGCAGAGCCTCTTTCCTTTGACAAAATGCTTGAAGACCTTGCAAACAGCTACGATTTGGTAATCTGCCCTTACGAAAATGAAGAGAATCGTACGATGAAGGATGCCTTGCGGGAATTTGCCGGGAAAGCCCGTACGGATGCCGGAAACTCTGCCGAAGCAGACGAACCGCTTGCATCCGCACCGCGTATCGCGGTCATTATCGGGCCGGAGGGCGGATTTAGTGAGAAGGAAATCGCAAAGCTTTCCGCCTGCGGCATTTCGGTGCAGCTGGTTACGCTCGGCAAAACGATTCTCCGCACGGAAACAGCGGGTCTGGCCGCACTTGCGATGATCATGTACGAACTGGAGTTGTAAACGCTGAGAAAAGGCGCACCCGGGAACGGGTGCGCCTTTTATATCGGTTGTCCTTATTCTGCGTGCATCTTTGCATGACGCTTAATCGCTTCGAATGATTGGTCGCTTATGTGATGCTCGATTTTGCAGGCATCTTCTGCCGCGACTTCGGGGTCGACTCCAAGGTTAACCAGGAACTGCGAGAGCAGGGTGTGCCGCTCATATATTTTTTCCGCAATGGATCTGCCTGAATCGGTCAGGGTCAGATAGCCGTTTGCATCGGAAACGACATACCCATCCGCCTTCAGAATGCCCAAAGCACGGCTTACGCTTGGTTTGCTGAAGCCCATTTCTTCACCGACATCGATTGCCCGCACGGTCGGATGAGTCTTCGATAAAACTAAAATTGTTTCCAGATACATTTCTCCGGATTCTTGTATTGCCATAATGAACCTCCTAAAACTATTCTCATGTTAGCACAAAGCAACCGCCTTTTCAAGAGTGGAAAATTTTTAATTTTCTTTGAAAAAAGTGTTGACAATGAAGCGAAGCAATAGTATAGTATATCTGTGGTTAGCGAAAGCTAACCAAATTTAAAGAGCAAAGGTTAGCGAAAGCTAACCTAAAATAAAGCAACAAGGTTAGCACAAACTAACCTAAATACAGCAACACGCGGTACTCGCGGGGAACGGAGGAAATATGATGCCTTTAGCTTTAGCAAACCGGGGAGAGGCGAATATAATCAAGAAAATCGGCGGTACCCCCGAGGTTAAAAAACATTTGGAAAACTTAGGATTCGTGGTAGGCGGAGACGTCACTGTAGTGAATTCGCTCGGCGGCAATCTGATTGTTAACGTCAAGGAATCGCGCGTGGCACTCAGCTGCGAAATGGCACAGAAAATCATGGTATAAACTTATTTTATCCAGATGCGGAAAGGAATGAAGAGAATGAAAACATTGAAAGAAGTAAAAGTCGGAGAAGACGCAGTGGTAAAAAGACTTCACGGCGAAGGCGCAACCAAGCGCAGAATTATGGACATGGGAATTACGAAAGGCACGGCGGTGCATGTAAGAAAAGTTGCACCTTTAGGCGATCCCATTGAGCTTACTGTAAGAGGTTATGAGCTTTCCATCAGAAAAGCCGATGCCGAAATGATCGAAGTGGAGGGAGATGAATAAAATGAGCGAGAAAAAAATCAGAATTGCTCTGGCAGGTAACCCGAACTCAGGAAAAACGACCTTGTTTAACGGTCTGACGGGTTCCAACCAGTTCGTAGGTAACTGGCCGGGCGTAACGGTTGAAAAAAAGGAAGGTAAATTAAAAAAGCATGACGATGTAGTCATTACCGACCTTCCGGGAATCTATTCTCTTTCCCCGTATACATTGGAGGAAGTTGTAGCAAGAAACTACCTGATTGATGAACGTCCGGATGCAATCCTCAACATCATCGACGGTACGAACCTCGAAAGAAACCTTTATCTGACAACGCAGCTCACCGAGCTTGGAATCCCGGTAGTAATTGCAGTAAACATGATGGATATCGTCGAAAAGAACGGCGATAAGATAAACACGGAGGAACTTTCCCGCCAGCTCGGCTGCAAGGTTATGGAAATTTCCGCATTAAAGGGAAAAGGCACAATCAAAGCAGCAGAAGCGGCAATCGACGCGGCAGAAAACGCGAAGACAATCCCGATGCACACTTTCTCAGGTGCGGTTGAACATGCAATTGCACATATCGAAGAAGCTGCAGTCCACGGCCTTCCGGAAGAACAGCAGAGATGGTATGCAATTAAGATTTTTGAACGCGACGAGAAGGTTCTTGAAAAACTGAGCATTCCTGCAAACGTCATGGCACACATCGAAAATGACATCAAAGCTGCGGAAACAGAAATGGATGACGATGCGGAATCCATCATCACAAACGAAAGATATTTATACATAAGCTCGATCATCAAAGCTTGCTATAAGAAGAAAAATGCGGGCGGACTTTCAAACTCCGATAAAATCGACAGAATCGTAACCAACAGATGGCTCGGGCTTCCGATTTTCGCGGTAATAATGTTCCTCGTTTACTATATTTCCATGGTTACCGTCGGCGCGTCCGCAACGGACTGGGCGAATGACGGACTCTTCGGAGACGGCTGGCATCTGTTCGGAAACGGAACCGCACAGTACGAAAAAGCTGCAAAGCAGTACGGCGATACCGACCTGATTCTCGGCGCATTTGCTGATGCATATGGCAACGACAGCATCGCAGAAGCTCTCAACATGGAAAGCGAAACTTACGATGACGCAGCAGCAAAGGCTGCTCTTGAACAGCTTGACGCAGCCGTTCCGGCAGACGCAAGCGTATCTTATGAAGTAGAAGATGAAGAAACTCTTGCTGTTGAAACGGTAGACGGCGTTACAAAAGCCGACTTTGAAGCAGCGATGGCAGAGTTCCTGAATACAGAATATAAAGAAGCTTACGGTGCTCCGGACACATCCACATACGGTGTCTGGGTTCCTGGAATCCCGGTACTCCTCGGAGATGCACTCGAAGCAGCAGGCACAGCAGAATGGCTGTCCGGTTTAATCCTCGACGGTATCGTAGCCGGAGTAGGTGCGGTTCTCGGATTCGTTCCGCAGATGCTCGTACTCTTCCTGCTTCTTGCATTCCTTGAAGCTTGCGGATACATGGCTCGTATCGCTTTCGTACTCGACCGTATCTTCCGTAAGTTCGGTCTTTCCGGTAAATCCTTCATCCCGATGTTAATCGGTACAGGATGCGGTATCCCGGGAATCATGGCATCACGTACAATCGAAAACGAACGTGACCGCCGTATGACAATTATGACAACAACCTTTATCCCTTGCGGAGCAAAAGTTCCGTTCATCGGAATGATCGCCGGCGCAATCTTCGGCGGCAGCGCATGGGTAGCTACAAGTGCATATTTCGTAGGTATGGCAGCAATCATCATCTCCGGCATCATGCTGAAGAAGACAAAGAGATTCGCAGGCGATCCTGCACCGTTCGTAATGGAGCTTCCTGCATACCACATGCCTACACTCGGCAATGTTCTCCGCTCCATGTGGGAACGCGGCTGGTCCTTCATTAAGAAAGCCGGAACAATCATCCTGCTTTCCACAATCGCAGTATGGTTCACATCTTACTTCGGATTCACAGACGAAGGATTCCGTATGCTGGCAGAAGATGAACTTGATCAGTCCATCTTAGCGGCTATCGGTGGAGCAATCTGCTGGATCTTCGCACCACTCGGATTCGGAACCTGGGAAGCAACCGTTGCATCCATCACGGGACTGGTTGCAAAGGAAAACATAGTTGGTACAATGGGTATCCTTTATGGAGCATCCGGAGACCTTTATGCAACACTTGCATCCGTATTCACTCCGGTAAGCGGATATGCATTCCTCGTATTCAACCTGCTTTGCGCTCCATGCTTCGCAGCAATCGGTGCAATCAAGCGCGAGATGAATAACGCAAAATGGACCTGGTTTGCAATCGGTTATCAGTGCGGATTCGCATACTGCATTGCACTCGTTATCAACCAGATTGGTCAAGCATTCGAAGGTAATATGAATATCATCGGTTTAATCGCAGCAATCGCTGTTATCGGTGTAATCATTTACAACCTGGTAAGACCTTATAAAGAAGCGAAATAAGAGGTAGAAAAAATGAGTTGGATGATTGATAATTTAGGAACAATTGTTGTCGGACTACTGCTTGCGGCAGTTGTAACCGCGATCATTATCCGGCAGATCAAGAATAAAAAGGCGGGAATTCATTCCTGTGGAAGCGGATGTCAATGCTGTGCCTTGGCGGGAACCTGCCACCTGGCGGATGACAAGAAGACAGAAAAAATGGCGGATGACATTATCCGCCGGATCCGCAAACAAAAAGAAGCAGACAGACCTATTACATCTAAAGATATATAACTTTCATACTGAAAAAAATCGGAACCCATGCCTTCGGTTCCGATTTTTTCGTGTACGCTTATTCTTCATCAAAGCCGCAGTCACAGTCACAGTCTTCCCATTCGAGAAGCTTCTTGTATGTGCTGCATCCGAAGATGATGCCTACGATTAAAACCCCTGCGATGGCAGCATTTCTCACGATTTTGGAAACATCCACCGTTACGGTAACATCTACATTGCCGTTGTCTTTTCTTCCTGGAATCATTGGTAAACCTCCCTGTTTAATCTCATTTTGTTATGCCCTTGCGGAAGCACCGCAAGAACCGATTCATGAGAGCATTATACCATGAAAAATTCACTCTTGCAATGTTTCAAGAGGAAAAGACGGCGTTCGGAGATACCTGCCGAGCCCGTACAGGCTGTTAGGATTGCCCTGCTCAACAGCAGAGGTGTGCTGATAGGAGTTTACGGACATTTTCAGGCCGACATCCTTGAGCACCGTATCGGCGTTTTTGTCCTGTGGGTAGGCACCGTAAGGCCACGCAAAAAGCAAAGGCACGCTGCCGCTTGCCGCAGCGATTTTTTCCTGATTTTTCGTTAAATCAGCCGAAAGCATTTCGTGATATGCCTCGACGCTCTCCCCGGGCTTTTGGTTTGCACCCTTGCGGCCGCCTGCGATACGGTGAAGGTCGTAAGTATGATTCCCGAATTCGACGAGACCGGATTTTGCCATCAGGGCAACTTCGCCCCAGGAGAGGTTACAGCTTGACGGTACGCGATAGATATCATCGGATGCAATTTCCGAATCGGAGCCGATCAGGGAGATGACAGCCTTCATATTGTATTTTTGCAGGAGCGGAAAGGCATAGGTGTAATTGTTGCAATAACCGTCATCAAAGGTCAGCAGAATGGGTTTTGAAGGAAGTATCGCTTCACCGGAAACATACGCATAAAGCTGTGAAGGAAGAATGGTCGTGTAGCCGCTATCCCTGTACCATTTCAGGTCGCTTTCAAAGCGGTCTTTGCTTATAAAATATTTGCTTTCGCCGGAAGCGGATTCCGAAATGCCGTGATACATTACAATGGGAAGATCGATGCTTTGGCGGTTGTCGTGGAGCAGGACTGCTGATTTTGCGGCCGGTACCGTAACCGTTCCGATGGAAATGCTTATAAGGATGCACATCGCAAAAATGATGGCACATTCGATTTTTTTCATTGTAAAAACCTCCGGATACATTATATTCCCCAATCGTAAATCAAAGACTGTTTTTCGCGTGCAAGTTGTGGTAAAATAAATAAAAGACACGCGCAGGGAGGATGGGAAAATGAAATACGCATACAGCAACGGATTTATTCTCGATGGTTCGGAAAACATGGAACCGGTGTCAGGTAAAGTTATCCTTACGAACGGCGATAAAATCGAACGAATCATCAGCGATGAAGAATTGATAGGACTCGCGGGATATGAGAAAATAAATTTAGGCGGCAGATATATTATGCCGGGCCTTGTGAACATGCATCTGCATCTTCCGGCAACCGGAAAACCGAAGAAAAAAGAATCGGATCCGGTCAAACTTGTCAAATTGATTACGAGCAACGGATTGTTTCGGAAGATCGGAATCAAAATCTGTGCATCCGCTGCAGAGACAGAACTTCTCAGCGGCGTTACCACAATAAGAACGATGGGCGGTGTCGAAAACTTCGATTCCCTCATCCGCGACCGAATTGACAGCGGAACGCTCAAAGGGCCTAGAATCCTCGCATCAAACAAGGCGGTATCCGTGGAGGGCGGCCATATGGCACATTCGCTGGCATATGTTGCCGCAAGTGCCGAAGAGGCTCGCAATTATGTGAAGCAGATTGCAAAGGACAAACCCGACTGGATTAAGCTCATGATTACGGGCGGCGTCCTCGACGCAAAGGTAAAGGGCGAACCGGGCGAGCTTAAGATGCCTGCTGACTATGTCAAAGCAGCGTGTGACGAAGCACATGCGCTCGGATTTAAGGTTGCAGCACATGTTGAAAGCCCGGAGGGCGTGAAGTGTGCGCTCGAAAACGGAGTGGATTCAATTGAACACGGAGCAAAGCCGGATGCGGAAATCATAGAATTATTTAAGGAAAAAGGTGCATTTCTTGTGGCTACCATATCTCCGGCACTTCCGTTTGCCGAATTCGACAGGGAAACCACGCACATAACGGAAGTTGCACAGTACAACGGCAAAATTGTATTCGAAGGCATTTTGGAATGTGCAAAAGCCTGCCTTGCGAACGGGATTCCGGTGGGACTCGGCACGGATACGGGCTGCCCTTACATCACACACTACGATATGTGGAGAGAACTGAACTATTTCCACAAATACTGCGGTGTTTCCAATGCTTTTGCGCTCTATACGGCAACGAAGCGGAATGCACAGCTTGCCGGTGTGGGAGACATTACCGGAAGCATTGAAGCCGGAAAATCCGCAGACTTCATACTTACGAAGGAAAATCCGCTTGAAAATCTTGCGGCACTCAGAAATATCGATATGGTTGTTTTCCGTGGGGAAATAACGGACAAGCCGGGTGTCAAAAAAATGCCGGAGGTCGAAGCACAGCTCGACAAATATATATAAACCCGAAAGGATTGATAATTTGAAAAAAGCAGCATTTCATACGCTCGGCTGCAAAGTCAACCAGTACGAAACGGAGGCCATGAAGGAGCAGTTTGCGTCCCGCGGCTATGAAATCGTAGGGGAAGAGGAGGCAGCCGATGTATACATTATAAATACCTGCACGGTCACGAACCTTGCAGACCGCAAATCGCGCCAGTATATCCGGCGCATGAAAAAGCAGTGCCCACAGGCAGTGGTTGCCGTAACGGGATGCTACGCGCAGGTAAGGCCCGAAGAGCTTGAGGCTCTGCCGGAGGTCAACATTGTGGCGGGCACGGGCGAAAAAAACAACATCGTGGATTATGTGGAAGAGTATTTTACAAACCACACGAAGCAGAAACACATTTTGGAATACGATGCACTCACATCCTACCACGACAAGGGAATCATAACATCCATGGACTCGCGCACGCGCGCATATGTCAAAATTCAGGAAGGGTGCAATCGGTTCTGCTCCTACTGTCTGATTCCGTTCGCACGGGGAGCCGTCAGAAGCCGCAATCCCGAAGAGATCATAGAAGAAGTGCAGGCTTTGATTGACAAGGGCTTTCGCGAGGTTGTTCTGACGGGAATCAACACGGCACTTTACGGCACGGAGGAAAACTTCCCGTATCCGCTTACGGACGAAGAAAAAGCGCTCGGCATGCACGGAATCGAAATCATCATCAGCCGGATTAACGCTTTGGACGGGGAATTCCGCATCAGGCTCAGCTCCCTCGAGCCGACGGTAGTCAATGCCGAATATGTGAAGAGGCTCATGCGCTATGAAAAGCTCTGCCCGCATCTGCATCTTTCGATTCAGAGCGGAAGCGACAGCGTGCTTGCGGCGATGAACCGCCATTACAGCAGGCAGGACTATCTGGACATTGTACGCGTATTGAAAGACTGCGACGCGCATTACGGCGTGACAACCGATATTATCTGCGGATTTCCGGGAGAAACGGAAGAGGACTTTGAAGACAGCCTTCGCATGACCGAGGAAGCCGACTTCCTCAAAGTCCATGCATTCCGCTATTCCAAACGGGAAGGCACGGCAGCATACGAGATGAAAAATCAGATCGACGGCGAGACGAAAAATAAACGCGTAAACCGTCTGATGGAAAAGGCGGAAAAGGTAACGCAGAGATTCTTTGAAAGTTCGGCAGGCGAAGTGCGGACGGTTCTCTTCGAGCAGGAAGGAAGTCTAATCAGCGGCTACACCGAAAATTACATCAAGGTGTACGCGGACGGCGGCGAGGAACATTTAAACAGTTTTCAAAAAGTTAAGCTTTTAGAACCATATAAAGACGGTATGAAAGGAGAAATATTATAATGGCAGATTGTGTATTTTGTATGATCGCGAATCATGAGATTCCGTCAACCATCGTTTACGAGGACGATAAGATTATTGCGTTTAAAGACTTAGACCCACAGGGTCCAGTACATGTGCTGGTTATTCCGAAAAAGCACATCGCATGTCTGGACGATGTTAAGCCTGAGGATCACGAGCTGATGGGACACATCATGTGCAAAATCGGTGAGATTGCGAAGAGCCAGGGCATCGAAAACGGCTACAGAGTTGTAAGCAACAACGGCGACGACGCTTTCCAGACGGTAAAGCACATTCACTTCCACATTATCGGCGGCAAACCGATGGGCTGGCCACCGTTCCCGGTACAGGAGTAAGTATATGCGGGGCAGATAGCAAAATGATACAGCTCTATTTACAGCTTCTCGATACGCAGACCGAACAGGAAAAATTTGAACGGCTTTATTATCAGTATAAAAGGCTGATGTACTGGATTGCAAATCACATTCTGGGTGACAGTCATCTCGCGGAAGACGCCGTGCACGAAGCATTTCTGAAGATAATAAAAAATTTTCACAAAATCGGAGAAATTCATTGTCCCCGAACGAAGAATTTCGTGGTTATTATAGTTAGGAACACTGCGCGCAGCGTTCTCGAAAAAGAAAACCGCGGCCCTAAGACACAGAGTTTTACGGAAGACTTCGCAGGAAGCGACATGGCGGAAGCCTCGGATTCTTACTGGGAAAATCTCTCGTCGGGATTTGATGAAACCTCGGATGAAGTTCTGCGAAAGGAAATCATGCGAACCGTAGACAGTCTGCCGGACTGGGCGGCGGATGTTTTGACGCTGTCGGCTATCTATGGATGCAGCACGGCGGAAATCGCGGCAATTGGGGGAATCTCCACGGAAGCGGCAAAAAAACGATTGCAGCGTGCGCGCGTTTTGTTTCAAAACAAGATGAAAGAGGGCGAGATGAAATGAACAGTGCAGAATTTCAGAAGGTTTTGGCAGAAGCCTTGGAACGAAGATATGCATCCATACCGGATCCCGAAGAGCTTTCCTTTGATTATGAGTTTTCGCCGCGGTTTGAGCGGAAGATGAAGCGCATGATTCGTCGGTTTGAACACATACAGGGCAAAGAACAGCGAGCGGAGCGGAAAGAAACCAATTTCCGCTTCCGAAAGGTGGCTGTTTTTGCCCTTGTTTTAGTACTCTTAATGGCGTTGGCGGCGTGCGCGGTACACTATATTATTATCTGGAACGAAGAAAACAACGAAAAACAAGGCACGCTGGATGTGACATTTGAGCTTGAAAACCCCAACACTGAGGATTTCTTTACTTTCAAGGAGCCTGTTGTGCCTGACAGCTACACGCGGGAAGTAACATTCCGTGATGGAGATATTCAGGATATTGAATATACTGATGAAAAGAGCGGAAAGACGATTCTCTATCACCAAACAGGAATATCAGAATCTATGGGTCTTAGTATAGGTAATGAAGATGAGAGCTTCACACAGATAGAAATAAATGGATTTAAAGGTTATGCGGAAACCGAAGGAGAGACACCGTTTATCGTATGGAGTGATGGGATTTCATTATATACCATTTCCTCTAATATTTCGTTCGATGAACTTTTCGTGATTGCCGAAAGCATACAGTGAAATGTACTGAAAAAAATACAAAAAATATTTTAAATTTCTTGTCCCCAAATCACCTTTTCAGCGGTTTTAGTGTATAGAAGAGAAACTTCTGATACTGAAACGGGAGGAGGTGAAGAAATGAAAAGAATTATCAGCGTATTGCTTATGACTTGTCTGCTGACATTCAGTGCTGTGGCCATAGCATCGGCATCCATATTTGATTCGGTAATTCCGATGGATGAAAATTATGGGGGTGCATATGCTAAGCTGCGTATTACATCGGGTGAAGCAAATATTTCCGCAGCTGTAACTGGGAAAGCCGGAAAAACAACAAAGGTGACAATCCATCTGTATTTACAGCAGTATAAAAACGGAAAATGGACGGATTACGATGATTGGCTGGAATCAAAAAACAGGTACACGATACTAAGAGGGAGGATTAAATGAAATCGAATAAAATCATCATTTCGGTTATAGCTGTGATACTCCTGATAGCGGCGGGCGGAATTTACTTAAAATTTTCCTTAGGTGAAAATCTTCGCAGTATGGGGTTTCCTTCGCTTAATACTGTGCCGGCTGGATTTTCTTTCGTGAACGAAAAAGCTATAGATACAGGGGATTGGTGCGAGGTAAGCTATGAAAATGACGGCGGAAATTTCTTGTCCTTGGACTGCTATGAATTAGGGACTTTTGATGCTGCGTTCCTTCAAAATTATGCGGAATCCTCAACGAAAATAAGCATAGGCGATAAAGACGCGGTGTTTTATCAAAATTTAGCCGGCAATGATGATAAGATTCAAATTCTTGCATGGGAAGATAGTGAAAACAATGCGCTGTGCCTGCTGAGCGGAAATGTTTCCATAGATGAAATGGTTCAGGCAGCAGGAAGTATCAAATATGATATGAAAAAAAGCGTAACAAAATCTAAAGACAACAAAATTACATCTTCAACGCAAGAAAGAGGCATGATTGAAGCTGCGGCACTTAAAGACTATTCAGATATCCTGAAAAGAACAACGAAACCGCTCTTTGACAAATATATGGAAAATGATAAAGCAATCGTAGAGTTTGACTTAGAATCCTTTTATAAGTCTTTTGAATTTCATATAGCAGACGATTTGCTCGTGGAAGTTTTCGACTACGACTATTTTATGAAAGCTAAGAATGATGTTATTCTTGCCGGAGGGATGCAGCGAGGTGATGATGGAAATATCAGGGGGTTTACAGGAGCTTTTGGGCAGATTGCGGCGGTAAGCAGGGGCGGACAACTCATAAAAGCAGTGCCTGTTTTAGGCTTAGATGTGCAACTTGAAGCAGAGAGCACAGATGAAGAGGCTTCGCAACAAATAAAAGAAAAAGTTCTTGCGAGCATAAAATCGCCGGCTTATTTTATAAGAGATGCATTGTATAACTAGAGAGGTGAAGAATGATGGAAAAAGTTAAAAGAAAAATATCGGAGAAAAAAATAATGTTGTTCATACTAATCGCTTCGATTGCAGCGGTAGCAATCTATTTGATTTTTTTAATACCGCATTCAACGACGACAGAATTTTTTCAAAGTGATATAAGAGATGAAGCAATTACAACTTATCCGCTGTCCCGCGAGGAATATATTATAGAATCTGCGAAGTTGTTTTTAATAATAAACATCCCGAATGTTTTAATTCTCATAAAGCACTTTAGCCGATTTCTTGCGGAAAAGTTAAGCTGGATGGGAAAATGATGCAGATGTACAAGGGAAAGATATTCTGAGCTTAAAAAGTGTGCGAAGTTGGGAAAATTCTTAACTTCGCACCATTAACTCAAAAATGATACTGTATTTGCATGCGGTGCGGATATTCTCTGCTTATTGGAAAAGTATACGCCGTATTTGCTGATATGCAATGAGGACGGCATGAAAACTTTTGTTGCACTTTGCAGGTTTTGCCGTTTTTATTTATAGAAGGGGAAAAGGAGGGGATTATTTTGGAAAACACGAAATGGAAAAGAACTTTAAAACTTCTGTGCGTAATCAGTGCGATTGCCATGGTGGCACTGCCATGGTTCTCATTTAATCCGAAAGTAACGGGATACTATTGGGGGATGGATTCACTGCTCTATGCATGGGTTCCGCTTATCATCATTGCGCTGTATCTATTTCAATGGAAAACCAACAAAATAGGAAGCATCCTACTTGCAGAAGCTGCCTTGTTTTCGCTGCTGGGCATCTATGTATATGCGTTTCTTTATTGGCCGTGCAGCATTACAGGCGATGCGCCGAATATGGGCGTGAGCCTTTCGGCAGCACTTCCGACTTTCTGGATTGGCTTTGCGGTAATGCTTTGTACTTGGATGGCTTTTCAGGCATACTTTATTCGACAGTGTGTCCGCAAATAGGGCTTTCATTCTGCCGAAGAGGGAAAGGGGTTTATAGGAAATAATGGAAAAACACAAAAGAAAAATATCGGAGGAAAAAATTTGAAGAGGGGGAGGCTTCAATATGAAATGTCCGTACTGCAATAACGATATGATTCCGGGATATGTCCAGAACGGCAGGAGACTGGTTTGGGACACCGAAAAACTTGACGGTGCATACCTGCCTTTTACCGAGAAAGGCAGATTTGTAACAAAGGGTTTTTTCAAGAACACGGAAATGGAATCCTATCTTTGTGAAAACTGTAATATCTTATTGTCACTTTTGGAAGAATGACGAATATGGGGCTTACGACTTGGGGCGGATTGGGAGTGTCGCCGGTGGTCTTGGGGTGGCAGTCATGACCTTGGGTCGACTGGTATGACCTTGGGATGTCTGGAAAAATTAGGCAATTCCTACCAAGTGCCTCAAAAAGACCCCTGTTTCGTGTATTTTAGCCTGTTTTACACCGCGTTGAACCTGTTTCACGCCGGCTTTGTACTGTGATTTTACCCCTTGCAAAAATGTAAGGTTTTGGGAGGTTGAAATTTCAACGTTTCACGGGGATAGCTTTTTGACACTTTTTTACAGTGCGATTTTTTCGCCCATGCAGGTCCCTAGAGACACGAAGTGCCCCTTCATAGAAGCCCTCTTCGTGTAAACGCTATCTTTGACCCCGCGGCGCGGTGCTGTGTAAACGCTATCTTTGGCCTCGCACCCATGAACCCAAGCACCCAAGCACCGTCCTTGGTCATCTAGACACCCTGCGCCGCCCGGCTCAAGAAAAAAGCGTCCTTGAATCGCAGGATTCAAAGACGCAGTTTTTTTCGGTTATTTTTTCAGAAATTCCTGGACGAGCTGCTTAACCTGGTTTCCGTCAGCGAGACCCTTGACTTTCGCCATGACAGGGCCCATGAGTTTTCCCATGTTCTGCATGCCGCCTTCGATACCTAACTCAGCAGCGGTTCCTTTGATGATTTCACGAATCTTTTCGTCGGAAAGCTGTTCCGGCAGGTACCTTTTCAGTATTTCAATCTCTGATTTATAGGAATCGATTAAATCGGTTCTTCCGGCTTTTTCAAAATCAGCGAGGGCATCTTTTCTCATTTTAACCTGTTTTGATAAAATTGCTGCAATGCCGTCATCATCCAGCTCTTCGCGGTGGTCAACTTCGTATTGCTTGATTGCCGCACGCGCAAAACTGATTGTATTCTTGGCAACTTCATCGTGAGCCTTCATAGCTTCTTTGAAGTCTGCCATCAACTTTTCTTTTATTGCCATTTTTATTCACCTCTATTCGTGAAGCCTTGACTAAGCTGCCTGCTCAGGCAAGAAATGACTTGTGAAGGTATTAGTATTTCTTAGCCTTTTTTCTAGCGGCTTCAGATTTTTTCTTTCTCTTTACGCTTGGTTTTTCGTAATGTTCTCTTTTTCTGAGTTCGCTCATAACGCCGTCTCTCGCGCAAGATCTTTTGAATCTCTTAAGAGCGGATTCCAAACTTTCGTTTTCTCTTACGATAACTTGTGCCATATTCCAATTCACCTCCTGACTTACATGAAATAATTAAGCCGAAAGCAGCCCGGCTGCCTATAACGAAAGTATTATACACTTTTTGGACGGCTTTCGCAAGGATTTTTGATAAAAAAATGCAATAAATCAAACGAGCGGTACATAGACTGAAAAGAAAGAAAAAAACAGGCGGGAAGTAGGTGCGGAAAACAGTGAATTTGTTTGCGGAAATGGAGTATGACCTGGATTTTCGTGTGCCGCGCGTGACTGTAACGGAAAACCGTGTGATTCTAGAGAGCGTTAAGGAAATCGTAATGATAAGCAGTGCGGCGGTTACCGTAAAAAATTCAGACAGATACGTAACGGTCGGCGGTGAGAATTTCGTTATCCGGGAAATCGGTGAAGGGAGACTTGTCATTGAGGGAAGAGTACAAAGAGTTGAGTTTTTATAGACATCGTGTACAGATTACGATTGAAGGCTTTCGGACAGACAAGCTGCTTTCGACGGCATTCCGCAAAGGGATAAAACTTCGCAACGTTCGGATGATTTCGGATACGGAACTCATTGCGTGGGTCTCCTACAGAGACTGTAAGACGCTGCGAAAACTTGCAAAATCGCTGTACCGGATAACCGTAATCAAAGAAGCCGGTCCGCAGACGAAAGTGTCAAAGATAAGAAAAGAACCGCTTCTGATTGCCGGAATCCTGCTGGCTGCATCCATCGTTTTTTTTCAATCCGTGTTTGTCGCGCAGATTGTGGTGGACGGCTATAAAGCAATTCCGGAGCAGTGCCTCAGGCAGTGCCTGAACGAAGCCGGAATCTATGAAGGCGTTTACCTGCCGTCGATAAACTGGGAGAAAGCAAAAGCCGATATTTATGCTACATTCCCGCAAGTGACATGGGTGAAGCTTGTTTATGACGGAACAGTGGTATATCTTGATATAGCGGAAACTGATGACCTCAGAGATAGCGCCGCGGCAGAAGGCGATAAAAATACAGACGAAAGCGGCGAGAAAATCAGCTATACCGATTTGGTCGCGGAAGAGAACGGATACATAGAAAGCGTCCAGCCGCTTTGGGGTGAGGCACGCGTGGAGCCGGGCGATTATGTAAAAAAAGGACAGATTTTGATTGGTGGTGAAATTCCGATCGAACCGACAACATTCGAAGAAAACGACCCCGACCGATATTATGTCAAAGCAAGCGGACAGGTGTGGGCAAGAGTTCCTTACCGCCTGAATTTCGCGCAGGAACGCTACGAGGAGCCCGCACATCTACAGGAGCCGCAGAGCAGCTCTGCCGAGAAAGTTATAATCGGAAACA
>FR882035.1:42338-50662 GCA_000435615.1 Firmicutes bacterium CAG:238
TCTTCCGACAAAATTATAATCGCAAACAAGCAGGAACGCACGCCGGAGCAGATAAAAGCCAAGGCCGACCAGCAGATACGCCTTTGGATGAAAGAAAATCTGCCTGAAAACGCAGAAATTATAAATAAAAGTTTGAATTTTAGCGCAAAAGAAAATATAATAGAAATAGGTGTGACCATCGAGGTGCGCCGCGAAATAACCAAAGAACAGGAGACGGCAGTTGGACAAAAAATTTCGGATAAGAGAGGGGATTGACAGACGGGAACTTTTCGGGAATCTGGATGTCAACCTTGACTATATAAGAGAGGTAACGAGCGCGGACATCATTCAGCGGGATGATGAGCTGATCATCAAAGCAGAGAGTGAGGAGGCAATCGATAAGGCATCGCGAATTCTCGATGAACTTATGGGCGCGATTGACGAAGGAGAGGTTTTGGACAAACAAAAGGTTCAATACATCATTTCACTCAGCGAAGAGGGGATTTCCTACAAGGAGAGCAGGGTAAACAAGGATGTTATCTGCTTTACGCACAAAGGGAAACCGCTGAAGCCGAAAACACTCGGGCAGAAGAACTATGTAAACAGCATAAGAAACAAAGACATCGTGTTTGGTGTGGGGCCCGCGGGAACCGGCAAGACCTATATTGCGGTTGCAATGGCAATAAACGCATATAAGAACAAAGAAGTCCAGAAAATCATTCTTGCAAGGCCTGCGGTTGAGGCGGGAGAAAGGCTCGGCTTCCTGCCGGGCGACCTGCAGGATAAGGTTGACCCGTATTTAAGACCGCTCTACGATGCGCTCTACGACGTGCTCGGAAGAGATGCGGCTCTCAGACTGAAAGAAAAGGAAGTAATCGAGGTGGTTCCGCTCGCTTACATGAGAGGAAGAACGCTGGACAATTCGTTTATCATATTGGACGAGGCGCAGAACACGACGCGCGAACAGATGAAAATGTTTCTGACGCGTATGGGCTTCGGCTCAAAGGTGGTTGTTACGGGAGACGTGACCCAGATTGACCTGCCGCGCGGCAAGAAATCGGGGCTTGTGGAAGCACTCAGAGTTTTGAAAAATATCAGAGACATCGACATATGCTATCTGAAAGACACGGATGTTGTAAGGCATGAACTGGTCAAGAAGATTATAAACGCATATGATCAGTTTTACAGAAAATACCCGGAGGAAATGCAAGAATAATGAAAATATATTTTGAAGAGGGACATGCAGTACCGGAAGAACTTCTGCAAAAAATGACCGAAGCGGCAGAGTATGCCGTTGAGTCCGAAAACATGTACAATCTCGACAAGAAACGCTGTGAAATCAGTGTGACATTTGTTGACCTTGATGAGATACACGAGCTCAACAAACAGTATCGGGGTGTTGACAAGCCGACGGATGTGCTGTCGTTTCCGCAGTTTGATGACCTTGAAGAGGAAATTCCCGAGGTCTGCGAAATCTGCCTCGGAGATGTGGTTATCTGCGAGCAAAAAGCACGGGAGCAGGCCGAAGAGTTCGGACACTCCTTTGAAAGAGAACTGGTATATCTTTTTACACACAGCGTTTTGCACCTTCTCGGATACGACCATATGGAAGACGACGAAAAGAAGGCAATGCGGGAACGCGAAGAGGAAATAATGAAGCAGATAGGATTAATGCGTCAGGAGGGATAATTATGATGTACAGAGATTTATACGCAAAAGCAAAAGAAATGCTGCCGAGAGCCTATGCACCGTTCTCCAAGTTCAGAGTAGGTGCGGCACTGCTTACGAAAGAAGGCGAAGTGTATACGGGCTGCAATGTAGAGAACTCTTCGTTCGGAGCAACCATATGCGCGGAAAGAACGGCGTTTGTCAAGGCAATTTCCGAAGGGGAAAGTGAATTTGAAGCAATCGCTATCGTCTGCGAAGAAGGAGAGGCATGGCCGTGCGGCATCTGCAGGCAGTTCATGAAAGAATTCTGTGACGATGATTTTAAGATTATCACGGGAGATGACGAAGAAAGCCTCAGAGTTTACACAATGGAAGAAATTTTACCGGAGGGATTCAGACTTTAATGAAAACAGGATTTATAGGAATTATCGGAAGACCGAATGTCGGCAAATCAACGCTTCTCAATGCGGTGCTTGGCGAAAAAATCGCGATTACGACGGACAAGCCGCAGACGACCCGCAATACGATTCGCGGCATCTATACAAACATCCCCGACGGCGATTACGAACGCGGCGTGCAGATGGTATTTATCGACACGCCGGGCATCCACAAGCCACACAGCAAACTCGGCGAATTCATGACCGATTCTGCAATCAACACGTTCAAAGAGGTTGAGGTCATTCTCTTTCTGGTGGACGAGGAACTCGGCAGAGGCCCGGGGGACAAATATATTCTCGAAATGCTGAAAGAGGTAAAAACCCCGAAAATCCTGATTATAAACAAAATCGACAAGATGGATCCGGAGGGATTCCGCAAGATTTACGACGAATACAGCAAAATGGGGATCTTCGAGGATGTTCTGGGAATTTCCGCACTCGAGGGAACGCATGTGGAACGGCTTTTGGCGAGAATTGAGGATTTTCTTGAACCCGGTCCAATGTATTTCCCGGAAGATATGATTACGGATCATCCGGAGCGTTTCATAGTCAGCGAGATCATCCGCGAAAAAATCCTCCTGTACCTGCAGGACGAGGTTCCGCACGGGGTGGCGGTTGAAATCGAAAGCTACCGAGAGGAAGAAAACATCACAAGAATCGGTGCGGTAATCTACTGCGAAAGAAAATCACACAAGGGAATCATCATTGGAAAAGAAGGCAAGAAGCTGAAGGGCATCGGCAAGAGTGCCCGCCTTGAAATCGAAGCACTCCTGGGAACGAAGGTATTCCTTGAACTTTGGGTCAAGGTAAAAGAAAACTGGAGAGATTCCGACTTTGCACTTTCCAATTTCGGATATAAGGATGGTTTTGACAGATGATAACCGATACAGAGGGCATTGTCCTCAGACAGACCAAAACCGTGGCAGGAAGAAGGATGATTCTGCTTTTTTCAAGAAAGTTCGGAAAAATCAGCGTCGGAACGAGTGCCGCGGAAGGCGGAAAAAACAAATCGGCCCTTGCGGCAAGACCGTTCACCTACGGACGATATGAGCTTTTTAAGGGCAGAGACAGTTACAATTTGAATAACGGCCAGGTGATAAAGAGTTATTATGGCATCGGGGAAGATCTTGATAAGTATCTGGCGGCATCCTATGTTCTCGAACTGACGGAAAAGCTCCTTGCCGAAGATCTGCCGCAGCCTGCGATTTTCCGAATCCTGCTGGATTTCTTTGAGGCACTTGAGGCCAGAAGCAGGAAGCACGAAACGCTGGTGATGGCATACATTGTAAAGATTCTGGACGCACTCGGCACGATGCCTGTCCTTGATAAATGTGTGTGCTGCGGAAAGCCTGCGGACGGAAAGCATTTCAGTGTGAGTGAAGGCGGCGTGATTTGCGGAGATTGTGTGAAGAGTTTTCGTGAAACAACCACGAATGAGGCATTGATTTATGATGTAAATTTTGGTATAGTAGATATATTAAAGTATTTTAGAAAAGAGCCGTTTAACGCATTCGGCAGGATTGCCTTGGACGAGCGTATTTTCAAACAGCTGAACGTCATAATGAAAAGTTATCTGACTTATCATTTTGATATAGGAAAGTTAAAAAGTGAGAGTATTTTTTCACATGATTTGTGAAGCGATTAATTTTAGGAGGTATTTTTATGGAAATTACATTGGAAAAGATTGAACTGGTAAAAGACAGAACAGGAGTATCCTACAAAGAAGCAAAAGAAGCACTTGAAGCGGCTGACGGAAGCGTTATAGATGCTATCATCGCAATCGAAGAAACCGTTGACATCAACAAGGGCGGAAAGACAAACGAATTTGTAAACGATACGATGGATAAAGTAAAGGAAATGGTGAAGAAAGGCAATGTCTCCAAAATTGCGGTTAAGAAAGGCGACGAAACAATCGTTAACATCCCTGTAAACGTAGGGGTTGTCGGCGCACTCGTTGCTCCGTGGGGCGTGATTGCCGCAGCTATCGCAGCGGTAGGTTTCAAATGCACGGTTGAACTCACCACGACAGACGGTAAGGTTATCGACATAACCAAGAGAGCAGAAGGCTTTGCAAGCGATGTAAAAGAAAAAGGCTCGGTTGTGCTTGACGAAGTTATCGAAAAAGGCACAGGTGCTTACAATTCAATCAAGGAAGCAGCATGCGACAAGTACAACGAATTCAAGTCCAAGAAAGAAGACTTGGAAGACATCTTTGAAAATACCGAAGATGCAGTAGAAGAAGTGCTTGAAGGCACTGACGAAGAAGAGAAAAAAGAAGAAGAATAAAAACAAAAGATAGGTAGGTTTTCACAATGAGCGATGTAAACAGAGAAGTAACAATGGAGAAAGTTGTAGCTCTTTCCAAAAACAGAGGATTCGTTTATCCGGGTTCGGAGATTTACGGAGGCCTTGCAAACACATGGGATTACGGTCCTTTGGGAGCAGAACTTAAGAACAATGTAAAGAAAGCATGGTGGAGAAAGTTCGTGCAGGAGTCCAAGTACAATGTAGGACTGGATGCCGCGATTCTTATGAACCCTCAGACATGGGTAGCTTCGGGCCACGTGGGAGGATTCTCGGATCCGCTCGTAGACTGCAAATCATGTAAATCAAGATTCAGAGCCGATAAGCTGATAGAAGATTTCCATGCGGCAAACGGCATGCCGGAAATCGTTGTGGACGGATGGAGCAACGAAGAACTCGAAAAATACATCGCCGAACACAATATTCCGTGTCCGGAATGCGGCAAAACGGATTTTACGGGAATTCGTCAATTTAATCTGATGTTTAAGACTTTCCAGGGTGTAACGGAAGATTCCAAATCGGAACTCTACCTTCGTCCGGAAACTGCACAGGGTATTTTCGTAAACTTCAAGAACGTGCAGAGAACTTCAAGAAAGAAAGTTCCTTTCGGAATCGGACAAATCGGAAAATCTTTCCGTAACGAAATCACACCGGGCAACTTTATTTTCCGTGTGCGCGAATTTGAACAGATGGAACTTGAATTCTTCTGTGAACCGGGAACGGACCTCGAATGGTTCAATTACTGGAGGGGATTCTGTCATCAGTGGCTGCTTTCCCTCGGAATCAAAGAAGAAAACCTCAGACTTCGTGACCATAGTCCGGAAGAACTTTGTTTCTATTCGAAGGCAACAACCGACTTCGAATTCAAATTCCCATTCGGCTGGGGCGAACTTTGGGGCGTTGCTGACCGTACGGACTATGACCTTACGCAGCATCAGAACACATCAGGACAGGATATGACATATTTCGATCAGGATAAGAACGAGCATTATATTCCGTATGTAATCGAACCATCGCTCGGCGTTGAAAGAAGCGTGCTTGCATTCCTTTGCAATGCCTACACAGAAGAAGTTCTTACGGATGCAAACGGAAAAGAAGATGTTCGTGTGGTAATGAAATTCCATCCTGCACTCGCACCGTTCAAGGCAGCGATCCTTCCGCTTGCCAAGAAACTTGCACCTGTTGCAGAGCCAATCCATGAAGAACTTTCAAAATACTTCATGGTTGACTATGACGCTGCGGGCTCCATTGGAAAGAGATACAGAAGAGAAGACGAAATCGGAACGCCGTTCTGCATCTGCGTGGATTTTGATACCGAGACAGACGGATGCGTTACCATTCGTGACAGAGATACGATGCAGCAGGTAAGAATCCCGGTAAGCGAGGTTCGCTCCTACATCGAAGAAAGATTATCCTTCTAATCACAAGAAACGGAGAAATATGAAGCAATTTGTATATTCATTCAATGAAGGTTCCAAAGAAATGCGGAACCTTCTTGGCAATAAGGGAGCCAATCTGGCAGAGATGATGCAGATCGGGCTTCCGGTGCCTTTCGGATTTACCGTTACTTCCAAGGCATGCGCCGAGTTTTATGAAAACGGCTGCAGGATAACGGAAGAAATGGAGAACGAAATATTTGACAAGATAGCGGAACTTG
Source organism: Firmicutes bacterium CAG:238 (assembly GCA_000435615.1). Taxonomy (GTDB): domain Bacteria; phylum Bacillota; class Clostridia; order Peptostreptococcales; family Anaerovoracaceae; genus CAG-238. Next base: position 48,384 of record FR882035.1, read on the forward strand.
AAGATGTAACCGGCAAAACATTCGGCAGAGGAGAGAATCCTCTGCTTGTTTCCGTGAGGACAGGTGCGGCAGTTTTCGTGCCGGGACTTGCGAAAACCGTTTTAAATGTCGGAATCAATGATGAGACCGCAGAGGCACTTTGCCGTTTGACGGGAAACAGGGAATTTGCCTATGATACTTATCGCAGGTTTAATGCAATGTATGCGGAGATTGTCGGAGACGGGGAAAAAGGCACGCTGCAAGATGCGAGAACGCAGCTTCTCGGCGCTGTAAAGGCGGCATTCCTTTCGTGGAACAGCGAAGAAGCACAGTCCTATCGCCGGCATCATGACTTTAATCCGGAAGAGGTGCAGGGTGTGGCCGTGAGCGTTCAAGCGATGACTTTCGGAAACCTCGGAAATGCATCTGCGGTGGGCATTGCAGCAACTCGCTGCTGCGAGACGGGAGAAAAGAAACTGACCGGAAACTTTGCGGTAAGAGCACAAGGAAACGAAGCGGACACAACAAATATCCGGCAGGATATTTCGAGGCTGGCGGACAATTTTCCAAAGGTATACGAAGCCATACAAAAGATTTCCGGAATCCTGGAGCGTCATTACAAAGATGTCCAGACCATAGAATTTACGATTGAAAACAACAAGCTGTACATGCTTCAGACCTCCGCGGCGGACCGGACAGCAGAAGCTGCACTCAAAATCGCAGTCGACATGGTTTCGGAAGAACTCATCACGCAGAAAACCGCAATACTCAGGCAGGACGCAGAGAAAATGGAGCAGGTTATCTCGAAAATTGAAAGCGGCGCCATACCTTGCGAATCTGAACTTAAAAGGAACTACGATACACTTATGGAGTGGGTTGACGATGTAAGAGAACTGAAGGTCAGGGTAAATGCGGACAGTGCCGGCCAGGCAGCTGAAGCAGCGAAACTCGGTGCGGAAGGAATCGGTCTCTGCCGAACCGAGAATATGCTTTATAATGACGGAAAGATGCCAATGCTGAAAGAGATGCTTCTGACGCAGGATATCGCAAAGCGCGAAGAGATGCTTCAAAACCTCAAAGAAGAGCAAAAACGCAATTTTGAGCAGCTCTATCGCATCATGGGGGAACGACCTGTGACGATACGGCTTTTGGATTTACCGGTCACATTGCCTAAAATTACGGAGATGCAGACAGAGGCAGTCATCGAAGCGGCACTTAAAGTGAGCGAAGAAACGGAAAGTGATATAAAAATCGAAATTCTGATTCCGATGATAAGTACGCTCGAAGAACTGCGAAGGGTGAAGAAGACCATAAGCGAAGCAGCGAAAGCCTGCACCGCAGATTCAGACAACAATCCTGACATCTTGATAGGAACGATGATTGAGACCCCGAGAGCTGCCCTTATTGCAGACAAAATAGCCGCAGAATGCGATTTTTTCTCATTTGGGACAAATGATCTAACACAGATGGTTTTCGGGCTCTCAAGGGAAGCAGAAGCCTCCGGAGTTATCGAAAATTATGTGGAAAACGGAATACTGAGTGAGGATCCGTTCAAAACTTTGGATACAGACGGCGTAGGACGCCTTGTGGAACTTGCCGCGTCCATCGGCAAGCATACCAAGCAAAAACTGAAGCTTGGAATCTGCGGCAATCAGGCATCCGACAGCAGAACCATAGATTTCTGCCATAGAATCGGTATAAATTATCTGTCATGTCCGCCGGGCAGGGTGCCTGCTGCCAAACTGGCTGCGGCACAGGCAGCGGTCAGAAACGAGGGGAAAGAAATATGATTGAATTTTGGGGGACAACCGCAGGGAGCATTTTGATGACATTGTTGATTTCAATGGTTCCGGTGCTTGAACTGCGGGCAGCCATTCCTGCCGGCGTAATAGCAGGGCTTGACATTCCGGTTGTCGTGGCAGCGGCAGTCATAGGGAATCTGATTCCAATTCCGTTCATTATCGTATTCATCAGGAAAATTTTCAAGTGGATGCAGACAAAGAGTGAAAAACTCGCGGCACTTGTAAAAAGGCTTGAGGATAAGGCGGACCGAAAAAAAGACAAGGTTCTCAAATATGAATTCTGGGGACTCATGTTTTTCGTAGCGATTCCGCTTCCCGGAACAGGGGCATGGACCGGCGCACTGATCGCGGCAATGCTGGATATGCAGCTGAAAAGAGCCTTTCCTGCAATTGCTGCAGGTGTTGTAATTGCGGCAGTCATTGTAACCGTTGCAACATACGGAGTAGCAGCACTGATATAGAATATAAGAAGGGGCTGTAGCATTAATGATTCCTGTT
>FR882035.1:50768-59470 GCA_000435615.1 Firmicutes bacterium CAG:238
CGTATATAGACCCCCTTTTCGTGTATTTTCGCCTGTTTAACACCTCTTTGCCCACATTTTCCGCTGGATTTATGGCATGCTTTTGCCCTTTTTAAGAATGTCATATTTTGGAATGTTGAAATCTCAACGTTTTCCACGGCGTTATTTTGTTATTATTTTACAGCAGCTTCTTTTCCCATCTAAAAATCCCTCAGACACACGAAGCGCCCTTTTATAGAAGCCTTCTTCGTGTAAATGCTATTTCCGGCCTCGTAAATAGCACAGATCCATGAGATGCAATCCTATACAAAAGGGACTGTGCCCTGACGGTTGGATATTTTCCGTTAAAGCGACAGTCCCTTCTTTATGCAATTAAGTTGAATTGTTTCTGAATTAAATGTCCTGTTTTGCGTGCTTCTTTAATCTTACAACAGGTTCCTGCGGCAGCTTGAACAGTGGAATGAATCTGTCCCAACCTGTGAATGTCAGGAGGAGAAGGGATCCAACTGCGATGTACGCCATGAAATTGTATCTTAAGAAGTCTAACGGAACAAGCTGCTGAAGCGGATATACACCGGCAGCGATACCTACATAGAATGCAAGGTATACGTGCCATGGAATGAGCTGGGAACCGAATACGCCCATAGCGTCTCCGAATGTAGCGTTTCTCAGCTTAATCTTATACATAGCTTCTTCGCTTTCAGCTTCAATGTTTTCTTCTGCAATCTGCTTGATAACCGGACCCATTGTTACAATCTGAGCCATTTCATCGGATAAAGCAGCGTTTCCGAGTAAGCAGAGAACTGCGTTCCATCCAAGCAGGTGTCTTACCTTCTTGGACATCTTTACAACAAGAGCAGCAAGCGGAGCGAACGCATCCATCTTCTGCATGATGCCGCCGAAAGCAGCAACCCACATCATCATTACAACTACCCATGAACCTGCATCTGCGAAACCTGCCATGACTTCATCGAGGAAATCCTGGAAAGTACCAACCGTTCCGGCGAAGATTCCGAGTACATAGGAAGAAACGATACCGGAACCGATACAGATGAATGTGTTCAGCCCGAGAACTGCAAGTACAATAACGAGGATGAGCGGAATAACCATGTAAAGAGCAACGCCGTCACGAACCTGTTCAAGCAGTGCAACTGCAGCAGGTCTTTCTTCTGCAAGGAATGCCCATACATCATCTGTAATCTGGTTTACAACATGGGAACCGTCAACCGCTTCTCCCGGAAGACCCATCGTGATTCCTGCAACGAGGAAGCAGATGCAAGCGAGTGCAAGGCAGAGTACAGACCAAACACCCTGGTGTCTGATTCTGTCTACAACCTGTACGCCCTGGATACCGGAGGATACGATTGTTGTATCGGAGATAAGACCGATGTTGTCGCCGAAGCAAGCACCGCCTGCGATAGCACAAACCGTAAGGTAAAGGTTACCGCCAACGATTTCGTTCAGCCATAAGAAAATCGGTGCGCATGCTGCGAATGTACCCCAGGAAGAACCGGTTGCTACGGAAAGAACCGCAGTACAAAGAATACCGATGAAGGCAACACTCTTGCCTGTGATGCCGGCTTTCAGTGCGATGTTTACAACTGCTGCGCCTACACCTGTGGACATGAATAAGCTTGCCATCGCGTAAGCGAACATTAAGATAAATAATGCAATCAGGATGTTAGATACGCTGGACATAGCGGAATCGATACATTCCTGTAATTTGAAGCCGCATACAAAGCGAGCAACAACGACAGCTGCGATCGCTGCGATTGCAGCTGCAATCAGTGCGTCCTGTCCGGAAATCATCAGTCCGGCTAAAACGAATACAGGAACGAACTTAACAAATGCTTTTAGAAAATTCATTGTTTCATTTCCTTTCTATAATTAAAGTATAAATTTTAATTGCGTTTTATTTAATAGCAAGAACCATGCCAAGTTAAGAAAACGCTTAATAACGCAGAAATAAACACTTTTTATAAGGGAAAAAAAGGAAACTGACCCAAAAACGGTGCAAAAATAAAAAGGATGACCCGAAAATGGCACTGCAATATTGACAAAGAAAGCAAAATGGATATAATTGAATAGATACTAGGAGGCAATAACATGAGAAATTTCGGAGAGGTTAGAGTAATAGAACCTAAAGGCAGTCTTCCGGTTACCGCATGGAAGGTTGATAATTCACGGGAACTTAAAGGACGCGAGATACGTATTTTGCTTGACTACATAACAATGGAGCGGGATAGTATGTGCCAGATTTGCTCCATATGCGAACATGATACGGCCAAAATAGCGGGTAAGATTATGAAATTTGTCAACGAAAGGGGCAAGATTCACAACCCTTATACGAACAGCGGGGCCGTATGTTCCGGAGTAGTGGAGGAAATATCTGATGACTGCGGCAGAAACGATGTTAAAGTAGGCGATCATGTTGTCTGCATGAGTACCATGACGGGAATTCCCGTATACATAGAAGAAATCGAAGATATCGATTACGATTTCGGTCAGATTAAATGTAAGGGATATGCGATTCTGTTTGAAACAACGATTTTGGAAATCTGCGATGATTTGCCGGAAAATCGAAAACGATACCTGAGAAGAGCCATTGATGAAGAGGGAACCTTCTTTGGACTCAGTGAGATTGTCAAGGACATGGATATAAAGAAGGTGCTCATTATCAGTGTCAGCCTTGTTGAAATTGCGCTTTTTGCACAGCAGATGAAAAACTGTGTGCCTGATGCTGAAATATCCCTGCTTGTGGAAAACGGATGCACATGCTCCGCCAATATGAAAGAAAAAGTTTTGCTGGACGTTCTGAGCCCACTGATAGATCATATTTATTTCGACCCGATGAGCCATCCAATCGAAACTGCAGCCCGCATCTTGGGGGAAGGTGAAATGAATCAGATGGATGTGATTATCAATCTTGAGAATATCAAAAACTGTGAGAGTGTGGCAGCTCTCATGGTAAGAAGCGGTGGTCTTATCTGCCATACCAATGTAGACAATAACTATTCACAGGCGCTTCTGATTACCGAGAGCCTCGGGAAAAAGGGAGTAGTCAACTATGCACTGGACAGCGTATATGAAAATACATACAGCATTGCGCTCGGACTGGTTCAGGATGCCGAGCCGATACTCAAGAAGCTCGATGAATATTTTGAAAAAAACAAGCGCAAGATCAAACTCAGAGTAAGCTGTGAAGAAGAACACGGGCAGAAGGCTGCCAGACAGATAGACGGATTCTTGTTTATGAGCCCGGTAACGGAAGAGTTGATTGCGGATGCCCTAAACATAGCCAAATATGATTGCAATGTAATCATACAAGGGGAGACGGGGGTAGGCAAAGAAAGAATTTTCGATTTAATCCACCAAAACAGTCCGAGGAAGTCAAAACCGTGTATTAAGATAAACTGCGCAACGATACAAGAAAACCTCGCAGAGTCGGAATTTTTCGGGTATGAAAAGGGATCGTTTACCGGGGCGTCATCGACCGGAAAAGAAGGTTACTTTGAAATGGCCAACAACGGCACCCTCTTCCTTGACGAAATCGGTTCTCTGCCTTTGTCCATGCAGTCTAAACTCCTGCGCGTGCTTCAGGAAAACACGTTTTATCGTGTGGGCGGTACGCAGGCGAAGCATGTAAATGTTCGCGTTATCTGTGCGAACAACATACCGCTTAAGAAGCTGGTAGACGAAGGAAAGTTCAGAGAGGATCTTTTCTATAGGCTGAACATCTGCCAGATTGAGATCCCGCCTCTCAGGAAGCGAAAAGAAGATGTCTACTGCCTTGCAAAGGATTTCATAAAGAAATACAGCCTGAAGTATGGGGTGGATAAAGATTTCAGCCCGGAGGCGTACCGGAAACTCGAAGAATACCACTGGCCGGGAAATGTGAGGGAACTCGAAAATACGGTTCACCGGCTATATATTTGCGGGAGAGAAAATACAATCGAAGCGGATTTGGTTGACGATCTGCTCAACGAAAATGTTTATGACGAGAGTGTCATAGACATCCGCAAGGAATTCAAGAGAGAAGAATCGCTGGACTTCAATCAAATTATAGAAAGGCAGGAAAAGAAGCTGATAGAATATGCTCTCAAGAAGGAGGGCACAACGCGAAAAGCGGCCGATTTCCTGAACTTGCCGCAGACAACCCTTGCACGAAAGAAAGTGAAATATAATTTGTAAAAAACGGAGCCAGTGGCTCCGTTTTTTGCATTCATTCTTTATTTATTCATACTTATTTAATTTAGGAGTTTCTTTCTTTATTTCATCATCCAAGTCTGGAGCTTGAAATCTGCGCCTGCATTGTTCAGACTTTCAATTCCGGCAACGATTGTTGCGTGAACTTCTTCGTCTGTGAAAGTCAGGCCCTGGTCTTTTGCATATGCCTGCATACCTGTTGCGATAACCTCTTCAGCGATGTCACCGGACATAGCCTGAAGGGAGTTGTAGTTCATGGATGTGATTGCGCTTTCAAATGCGTAGTCTAAAAAATCTTTCTTTGTAATCATCTCGTTACCTCCTATAGAATTGTTATTTTTTAAATTATATTTTTTTCTTTTGTGCAAATATTATAAGCAAGAAGCGTGCCAACTCGAAAAAATCCTCGAAACAGCCTTAAAAATAATAAAAAAGCGATATTTGACTCAAAAACGGCACAAGAATGACCCGAAAATGATTTTAACAATAAAAAAATGACCCAATTCTGGGTCATTTTCAAAAAGGCTTTCATTATTCCCCGGTAACGCTTGCGATGAAGTTCGATGCGTTATCAGCTCCGATGTAGAATACAAATGATTTGCTGGCGTTCATCTTTACGAGAAGATAGCCATTGTCACTCACACCGAAGTCAATTGACGAACATGTAGGATTGGATTTCGATTTGAAGGTTACATGAACGCCGGCATTGTTATAAGCTTTGCTGCCACATAATGGAGAATTGTCATTTGAGAAGATGTAGTTATCTACATATTCCCTGATGTCCGGAACACTGAACTTATGATAAGAAGAGTATCCGATGTTTTCTCCTTTGCAGTAGACATATTTGGAATACGAAACATCCGTGTCAAGTCCCGCGTCGGCAATGAATTGTTCCAGCGAGGATGGTGTATAAGATTCATTCAGATAAAGCAGACTCTGCTTGAATCCGTCTACATCTACAGCAACCATAAGATCCGAAGAAACATTTCTGAGCCTCTTAACCTGAGCCTGAACAACCGCCTCATTGGTTGTTGAAGTCTCCGGAATAGCGAGCGAAATGGACTTAATATCGGAAGTGGTTGTAAGCGATGTTGAAGATGTTTCCACTACATAGTTGCCGCCGGAAATCGCAAGGTGGGAAACAGATTCCTCAGCAAGGATTTCTCTGCTGAAATCAACATCACCGTTTCCATCCTTTCCTACGGCCGGCGTTGAATTGTTATTCGGAGCCGGAGCGGTGGAATCGTCGGAGCCTGTGTTTACCGGCTTGCCGGACTTGGCGGAATCGGTATTCGTTGTTTTGTTGTCAGCGGCAGGTTTTGAACTGTCATCTTTCTGCGTCTTGTCGGTCTGCTTGGACGGAGTATCCTTGCCCGAATTGTCACCGTCTGTGAGAGACGGATTATCCGAAGCCGCCGGGTCAGGCGTTGTAATCACATTTCCCGGAACGACGTTATCGATTAAATTACCGATGTCGGACGGACTGCCGTTTCCGAATACAGCGAAAGCGGAAACCAGCACGATGACACTTGCCGCAGCAACCGTTGCGTATTTGACCAAAGGTTTGCGGCCGGGGCTCTTCTTGACCACAGCCTCAAACGGTACTGAGTTTTCAAAGCGTTCAGGGGAAGCATCGCATTCGGCAATCTTGGCAAGCAAAGACGAAACGACCTCATCAGACGGGGTCATCTGTTCTCTCATGCTATAGACTATGTCGCTTGATGCGAAGTCATCCATGTCGCGAAAGAATTCGTCAACCATGATAATCTTCCTCCTTCAGTTTATTTTTCATCATTTCGCGGCCTCTCATGAGCTGAACCTTCACGGTGCTGACCTTCAAATTCAAGGCATTCCCAATCGATTCAACGGACATGTCCGCAAAATAAAAGAGCTGGAGAACGGTTCTGTATTTCTCCGGGAGCTGCTGCAACGCTAAGTAAACAGCATTCTCCTCCTTGGTACGAAATTGAAATGAGCCTTCATTCATCTCGTTTTGATCCATAGGAATCACGCGCTTGTGATAAGTGCTCTGCACAACTCTTAAAGAACAGTTAATCGTTGTTCGGATAAGCCATGCTTTTCGATGCTCCTCGTCATTAAACCGTGGATTCACTTTATAGTAGATGAGGAAAACTTCTTGGAAGATGTCGTCCGCATCTGCTCGGTTGCTCGTATACGACAGGGCCACGCCGTAAATTGTGCTTTTATAACGATGAATTAAGGTCTCAATACTTTCGTTCTGAACAAAAGTATCACTCATCCCTTCGGCTCTCCTTTCATTAGTAAATCAATTTTGCAATGGAAAAGGTTACAATTTTCTTAAAGTTTTTTCCTATAAGTCAGTTGTGAGACGGATTTCGGGCTTGCAGTCCGCTCTGGTTTCTCATTGCAGCCTTTCCATTATAGCAAATTCAGGAATAAAAAACAAGGTCGATTGATTGCAAAAACAACAAAAGTAAGATATAATATCAGCATATTGTTACAGTACATACTATTTTGGAGGCATAACATGGCATTTGACGCAAAAAAGGTAAAAGACGATATTATAAAATGGATCAGAGACTGGTTTGAGGTAAACGGAAAGGGCTGCAACGCGATTGTGGCAATCTCGGGCGGCAAGGACAGCTCGGTTGTGGCAGCACTTTGTGTAGAAGCACTCGGAAAGGACAGGGTCATCGGCGTGCTTCTCCCGAAGGGCGAGCAGTTCGATATCGATGTGTCGCTTGCACTTGTGGAACATTTGGGAATCAAGCACTATGTAATCAATATTGAGGACTGCTTCAACGGTCTGATTTCACAAATCAAAAAGGCAGCGGGAGAAGATGCGATTCAGACGCAGACGATTACCAATCTGCCGCCGCGCCTTAGAATGGCGGCAACCTATGCGGTTTCGCAGTCGTTTAACGGACGCGTGGCAAATACCTGCAACCTTTCGGAGGACTGGGTCGGCTATGCGACAAGGTACGGCGACGGTGCCGGAGACTTCAGTCCGCTCAGCAAGCTGACGGTGCAGGAAGTAAAAGCAATCGGAAGAGAACTGGGGCTGCCTGCGATGTTTGTGGACAAGACTCCGATTGACGGCCTGCAGCCGAAGACCGACGAAGAAAACCTCGGATTCACTTATGCAGTGCTTGACCACTATATCCGCACGGGCGAAATCGACGATGCGGAAACAAAAGCAAGAATCGACCGCCTGCACGCACTCAATGCGTTCAAACTCAGATTCATGGACTGCTTCGAATACGAGGCATAACCGAGGCGTAACTGTTTTGTAATATTTTCGTAAGAAACTCGTGAGGGCATTTGTAATAAATGCCCTTTATAGTATAACGAGAAGGGGACGGAGAGAACAATGGATCAAAATCAAATCAACATTCTGGTCTGCGACGATGATAAGGAAATCGCAGGCGCTATCGAAATTTATCTCAGAAACGAAGGATATCATGTCTTTAAGGCATACGATGGGATTCAAGCTTTGGAAATCGCAAGGAAGGAAATGATTCATTTGATTATCATGGACATCATGATGCCAAAAATGGACGGCGTGCAGGCAACCATGAAGCTCAGAGAGGAGAAGAACATTCCGATTATCATGCTTTCTGCAAAGTCCGAGGATTACGACAAAATCACGGGGCTGAATGTTGGGGCGGACGATTATGTGACGAAGCCTTTTAACCCGCTGGAGCTGATTGCCAGAGTCAAATCGCAGCTGAGGCGCTATGTACGGCTTGGCAGCCTTTCGGGACAGAACGAAGGCCGCAGCAGTATCTGCACCACAGGGGGACTGGTGATTGACGACGAGCAGAAATCCGTGACGCTGGACGGGGAGCAAATCCCGGTGACGCCGACCGAATACGGGATTCTGAAGTTTTTGACATCAAATGCCGGGAAAGTTTTCAGCATTGAGCAGATTTACGAGGCGGTCTGGAACGAGCCTGCATACAGTGCGGAGAACACCGTGGCGGTACATATCCGGAGAATCCGGGAAAAGATTGAAATTGATCCGAAAAATCCGCAGTATCTGAAAGTCGTTTGGGGGATCGGCTATAAAATTGAAAAGATTTAAAACGAGGAGGGGTTATGATGGACGAAGATATGATTATCGAAGAAAGAATGAAGCCGAAAGCAAAGCGTGACAAGCTGAAAATATTCGACGGATTTTTATGGGTGTTTACCGTAATCGTCGGCGTGGTGACAGGCATAGCCGGAAGCCTTGCGGTATCGGTTGCAAGCATGAATAATTATGCGACTTTATATAATCAATGGATTGGAACGGATACGGAAATTACGAATGCCGAAGCAAAGGAAGCACTCGACTGGATTATGGTAAGCCCATGGACGGTGTATTTCCAGTCGCCGAAGGCGCAGGATGATTTTCTGAGCAGCATGATTTTGGTATTGACGGGACTTGGCATACTGTTTCTTGCGGGTACTGTGCTTCTGTGCGTTTTTTCCGGAAGATTCAGTCGCGAGGAGGATGGAACAATCCATCTCAATTGGTTCGACCGCATCTGGTC
>FR882035.1:59543-74640 GCA_000435615.1 Firmicutes bacterium CAG:238
GGTTATGCTTGCCTATCCGATGGTGATGATGTGGCCGGGAATCAAAGCACTGCCGAGTCTGTATGTGCCGGTCAACGAAGATTTGTATTGCTTCGGACCGAACAATATGACGATATTTGTGCTGTGCATTGCCGGAATGACGATTGCAATCGCATTGACGATCATCTGTCTTGTGGCGATGGTCAAAAAAATCAAATCGCGGAAGTTCTGGGAAAAATCTTTGCTCGGGAACATTTTTAAGGCAATCGGGAACGGAATCGCAGCAGTGGTGCATGCGATAAAGACGACCGACAATTTCCTGCTGAAATATGTGGGAATTTTGATTGGCATGGTGTTCCTTGCAATGACATGGGTCGGAGCAATCCTGGACTTCATTCTTATCTTTATCTTTGTACCGAAGAAGGTCAGAAAATTCCAGGAAATCAGGAGAGGTGTAACTGAGGTCAAAGAGGGCAACCTTTTATACAAGATATCCGTTGACAGGGACAAAAACGGTGCTCCGGATACGGAACTGGATATGCTCGCGGAAGATTTGAACTGCATTTCGGACGCTTCCGAGGCGGCAGTTCAAAACGAACTCAAGACGCAGAGAATGAAAACCGACCTGATTTCCAATGTTTCGCACGATTTAAAGACACCGTTGACATCGATGGTATCCTATATCGACCTTTTGAAAAAAGAAGGGCTGGAAAGCCCGAACGCGCCGGGCTATCTGAAGATTCTCGACGAAAAGACCGAACGCCTGAAGGTTCTGACCGAGGAACTCTTTGAGGCTGCAAAGGCTTCCAGCGGAGCGATTCCTGTAAATAAAGAAGCAATCGACCTCGGTTCCCTGGTAAGCCAGAGCCTCGGCGAAATGGATGCAAGGCTCAAAGCACGCGGACTTGATGTGATCGTTACCAATGCGTGCATCGCCGCAAGTGCTGCGGAGGGCAGCGAGATTGAGAGTACGGGCGGTCCGAAAGTCATGGCAGACGGTCAGCTTTTGTGGAGAGTGATTGAAAATCTGCTTGGGAATGTTTCCAAATATGCACTCGAAAACAGCCGTGTTTATGTGAACATCGGCCGTAAAAACAGCAAAGTGCTTTTCGAAGTGAAGAACATTTCCGAAGATGCACTGAATATTTCCGAAGAGGAATTGATGGAACGCTTTACGCGCGGAGATGCGTCGAGAAATACGGAAGGAAGCGGACTTGGACTTGCAATTGCAAAGGATTTGGTACGCCTGATGGACGGCGTATTCGAAATCACCATAGACGGAGACTTGTTCAAGGCATCCGTGCTCCTTGAGGAAGCTGCCGAGTAAAACCGGAATCGGAAAAAAACAAACAAAGAATAAAGGAAAGACATGTTGCAGAATCTATCGTTTTGGTATATAATGTAAATTAAACCAATGATACGAAAACGGAGGATGTAATATGTCTTTTTCTGATTTTACGACGGATAATGATTTGCTTGCAAAAAGACTGAAAGAAGTTTTGCTGAGCAAAGCAAAGATTGAGTTTTGCGGGAGAAACATCATTCACCTGAGCGCGGAGCTCACATCGAAAACCACCGGCAAGACGGTTGCCACCGCACTTGCGACGTATTTGAACAGCTAAAATGCTAAAAATCTTGCGAAAAAGCAGATTTTGATATATAATGTAGATTAATTGTTTGCGTATGCATGCGGTGCAATAGGAAAAGGACGGTCAAATGAAAAAAGTATATATAAAAGATTTAAGGAAAGACAGCGAAGTCATTGACTTCTTCATGGTGAAAGCTACCGCCATCAAGACAGGTTCCAACGGAAAACAGTATTGGGATCTTACGCTTGGCGATAAATACGGCGAAGTAACCGCAAAAAAATGGGATATCACCGACAAAGAAATCGAGTCGATTCTGACAATCAAAGAGAAGGACATCGTCAAGGTGAAGGCACTCATAACCGAATGGGCGGGGCAGCTCCAGATGCGTGTTATGAGAATCAGGCCGGCAAACGAGAATGACGAGATTGATATGCAGGACTATGTGAAGGCGGCTCCGGAAGACCCTCACAAGATGTATGATTATATTTTGGGAAGGGCAGAAGCAATCGCCGACAAGGATCTTAAAGCGATATGCCTGAAGTTTCTCAGCGAAAACAAGGAGAAGCTGATGTATTATCCGGCCGCACAGAAGAACCATCACGCGCAGCTCGGAGGGCTCTTGTATCATATGAAGCGCATGCTTATGACAGGAGAACGTGCCTGCGAGGTGTATACGAATCTGAACCGCGATTTGGTAACGACGGGAGTGATTTTGCACGATATGGAAAAGCTCAACGAAATCGTGGCGGAATCCGACGGAATCGCAACAGGATATTCGTTTGAAGGGCAGATGCTCGGACATATTATTCAGGGAGTCAAGACGATTGACCGCATGACGCTTGAACTCGGCTTTCCGAGAGAAAAGGCCATCATGCTGGAACATATGATACTTGCGCATCACTACGAACCGGAATTCGGAAGCCCGAAGAAACCGCTGTTCCCGGAAGCGGAACTGCTGCACTACCTCGACATTCTGGATGCGAGAATGTTCGACATGGAAGCGGCACTTGAGGCAACCGCCGAGGGAGAATTCAGTGACAAAGTAAGAACGCTTGACAACCGGAAACTGTATAAGCCGACAGGCACAATTTTGAATAAATCAAAAAAATCGAAGGAGGAAAGAAATGATTAAAGTACCTAAGGAAGTCACTAAGATAATGAAGACTTTAGGGGATGCGGGTTTTGAAAACTATGTGACGGGAGAATGTGTGATTGATTCCATGATGGGAGAGAAAACCTACAGCTGGGATGTAATCACGAAAGCAGGCTTTGAAGAGCTTACGGAACTTTTCCCTGAAGCAAAAATTCTCAGCACGAAGTACAGTGTGCTGAGAGAAGAACTGATTGATGAAATCTGCAACGAAAAGGGCGAAGTTATCGGTGAGGAAGGTTATATCATTGATATTTCCACTTACAGAATCAAAAACGCGAGCGAGTCTTCAGGGGATGACGAGAATCTCTTCACAGACAATGTTGAAGAGGATCTGGCAAGAAGAGATTTCACGATAGACGCCATTGCAATGAATCCATACGCGGGCGTTAAGCCGATTGTTGATCCTTATGAAGGAAGAGAAGATGTTCGCAAGAAAATCATTAAGACGGTCGGCGAAGCAAGCGAGTCCTTCCGCAAAGAGCCGATTCGCATGATGAAGGCAATCCGCTATGCAGCACAGTTCGGATTCGACTTACATAAGAGTGTATACGAAGCGATCGTGGCGAACTACAGCCTTCTTGAAACGGTTAAACCGGAAAAAATCAGAGATGAATTCACGGATATCATGGCAGCTCCTCATGCAGGCAAGGGACTTAACATGCTCATGAATACGGGACTTCTTCGGGTAATCCTCGGCGAGCAGCAGTTCAGCAGACTGACGCGCAGAGAGAAGAGCGACCTGATGGCACTTTGTGAAGGAATTGAGAAGACGAAGCAGGTTCCGGAAAGAAGACTGGGTCTTTTTTACTCGACCATTCACAAAAAACGTTCCATGCCTTCCATCGACAAACTCAACTTTGATGAAGAAACGCACCAGCACCTTGTGGATGCCGTGCATGATATGCCGAAGCTGTACTTCACTGCACAGCCACAGGATCTCAAGAAATTCATCTATGACAGAAGCATGGAAAGATACGAATATCTTTTGAACCTTGAGAAAGCGCAGAGATTGGCATTCGATTACGACTCAGAAACCAAGATCCGAAGTAAGATGTATATGCTCGGCGAAATCAAGAAAAACAACGAGGTTATTTTCGTTGAGGATCTTGCCGTTGATGCAAACGATTTAATCGAAGCAGGAATCTGTGACGAAACAAATGTCGAAAAGATGCTCGTAATGCTTACGGAATCCACCCATGTCAGACCGAAGCAGAATACGCGTGAAGAACTGCTGAAGGTTGCCAAGAAATATAAGAGAAACAAAATTGCCGCTTGGGGCAGAGGAGTATCATGGCTGAGATAAGAGAGGTCACCCCTGAGGTGACCTTATTTTTACGCTCAATCGGGCTGTCGAACTATTATATTGTCAAGATTTTTGACCTTGTGGGCGAATCAGCGATAGGATTGACGGAGGACAACCCGTACTGGCTGCTCGAGGAGTTTCCGAGAATGGGATTTGCGAAGGTGGATGCCATCGCGAAATCGCTCGGCTTCGGCGACGAAAACCGATATCGAGTCGAAGCGGGGATTGCCATTCTTATGAAAAAATATGCTTCGGAGGGACATTCGTTTGCCTTTTATAAGGATTTGTGCCGGGAAACCGCAGAAAATCTTCAGATAAACAGCGAACTTGTGGAAGATGTTACGGAGGATATGGTTTTTGACGGGCGGCTGCAGCTTGCCGATGTGAACGGTGTGCGGGCGGTGTATTTTTATGGCTACTATAAGGCGGAATGCAGCGTGGCAGGGAAGCTCGCAAGGCTTGAGAATCCGCAGGACGGGCTGAAACCGGTGGGCGGCAATATCGAGGCACTGATTGCAAAGACAGAGGCACAATCGGCAGTTGAACTTTCGTCCGAGCAGAAAGAGGCTGTCCGCAATGCGCTGCTGAGCGGAGTGTCAATCATTACGGGCGGACCGGGTACAGGAAAGACCACAATCATCAATACGTTGATTTCGATTGTTGAAGGAAGCGGGCTGAAGGCTGCGGTTGCGGCACCTACGGGGAGAGCGGCGAAGCGAGTAATGGAGACCAGCGGGCATTTTGCCTGCACCGTGCACAGGCTTCTTGAGTTTTTTTACGATGAAGAGACGCGGTACATGGCATTCGGAAGAAACGCCGAAAAACCGCTTACGCAGGATGTTGTAATTATCGACGAGGCATCGATGCTGGACTTGCTTCTTGCCGAAGCCCTCTGCAATGCACTCAAACCCGGAACCCGCCTTATTCTTGTAGGCGATGCGGACCAGCTTCCGTCTGTGGGAGCGGGAAATGTGCTTGCAGATTTGATTGATAGTGAATTTTTCTTTACATCGGCGCTCACGCATATATACAGACAGAGCGAGCAAAGCGGAATCGTTATAAACGCTCACAGAATCAACAGCGGCGATTATCCGAAATTCGGAGAGGATTTCCGCTTGGTAAAAGCGGACAAACATGAGGAAATCCTGCGAAAGATTGTTGATATTTCCTCCGAGATTCCAAAGGAGCGTCTGCAGGTGCTGACCCCGACCAAAAAAGGACTCATCGGAAGCATAAGTTTAAACGAGCATCTCCAGAAGACCTTTAACCCGCCGTCCGAGGAAAAGGACGAGCTTAAGTTCGGAAGTACCGTCTTTCGGGTCGGCGACCGTGTGATGCAAAATAAGAACGATTATCAAATCGAGTATAAAGCTGCGGGCAATGAGAAAGCATCGGGCAAAGGAGTTTTTAACGGTGAAATCGGAACTGTTGCGGCGGTCGATAAAGAAATGAAAACCGTTACGGTTGTGTATGATGACACCAGATGGGTGGAATATCCGTACATTCAGCTTGATGAGCTGGAACTTGCGTATGCGATTACCGTGCACAAGAGCCAGGGCAGCGAGTTTCCGGTCGTAATCCTGCCGATGAGCTGGTTTCCGCCGGTTCTGGCGACGCGAAGTCTTCTGTACACGGCAGTCACAAGAGGAAAAGAGGATGTTGTCATCGTTGGAAATCCGCAGTATATGAATGGAATGGTTGACAACAACCGCAGCAAGAGCCGAAACTCCGGCCTTAAGGCACGAATCGTCGGCATGTGCGGGCTGATGTAGGAAAAAAGGGTATGGAAATGGGAAGAAAAAAGTTAATGGATGCTCTGATGGATTTTGTTTATCCGCAGAACCTGTACTGCATTGTATGCGGCAACTTCATTGACCGTACGCGAAAGTACTGCCTCTGCGACCACTGCATCAGGCATATCGAATGGGGAAATATAGAGGTTGACTTAAGCAGGCAGCCCGATTACATAGGAAATTCGGAGTATGTCGATTCCGTCAGGGCCTGTTTTAAGTATGGACTTTACAGCAGAAGACTGATTTTTGAGCTCAAATACAACGGTCACAGCTATGTGGCCCGCGTGCTCGGGCAGATTGCAGCGGACAGGGTATGTACCGACCCCAGGGCTGCGGAACTGCTTCATTGCGATTTTGTGACGGGCGTGCCGATCAGCGAGGGAAAGCTTAAGAAAAGAGGATTCAATCAAGCGGAAAAAATTGCAAAATATTTTTGTGAGCAGAGTGGAATGCGGCACGAGCCGGATATCCTAAAACGTGTTAAGGAAACCGAGGCACAGCGCAGTCTGTCGCCTGCCGATCGAGCCATGAATCTGATGGGAGTTTTCCGTGTAAACTCTCGAAAGGCCCGGAATATCCATGGCAGCCGTATTTTGCTGATAGACGATATCTATACGACGGGGGCTACGATAAATCACTGTGCGCAGATTCTGAAAGAAGCCGGCGCATTGGAGGTCCATGTATTTGTTATGGCAACGGGGAGCAAGCAGGCGGAAGGTGTTTTTGACGATGCCGAAAGCTCCGGAAAAAAAGTGCTTGCACATTGCGGAAGTTAAGACTAAAATAAAAAGGACCGTCTGCGTCTGTGGTTGAAAATCCAAGCCAGGTGCGGGCAAAAGGATCCACGTAAGCCGTCGCGCAGGAGATCGGGCGGTGATCATGGCGTACCTTAGAAGTAAGTCCTCCGAAAATCGGGTAAAGGCAAGTGTGGGGGCAAAGACCAGGTCAGGCAGGCGGTCGTTTTGTGTCAAAATATTCACGCAGTTTTCGAAAAAAGACTGTTCAACTTCATACAACATGTGGTATAATAAGACCATAGAAACACAAGAGGAGGTCACCATTATGAAGATCATCGTAACAGGAAAGAACATTGCAATCAGCGAAAAAATTCAAGACGCAATTGACAAAAAATTCGAAAAGCTGGGTAAGTACTTTGCTGACGACATTCAGGCAAAGGTGATTATTCACCCTGAGAAGTCCAAAGTTAAGATGGAAGCAACCATCGCAACCAAGGGAACGATTTTCAGAGCGGAAGATGTATCACAGGATGTATTTGATTGTATTGACATTGTTGCCGACAAGCTTTTAAAACAGCTTACCAAGTACAAAGGCAAACTGATGAAGAGAAACAAATCAAAGGAATCCGTTAGATTCGAAATGCTTCCTGAAGTGGAAACCGCAGAAAACGGCGAACTTGTAAAGACCAAGAAATTCGAGCTTGCGCCGATGACTACGGAAGAAGCAATCATGCAGATGGAAATGCTGCAGCACAATTTCTTCGTATTCCTTGATGCAGAGACCGAGAATGTAAACGTTGTTTACAAGAGAAACGACGAAGACTACGGTTTACTCGAAACCGTGCGTTAAACTTGAGACAAAAACCAAAGAAAAATTTCATAAAGACACGAATTGGGTGACCGCAAGGTCACCCTTTTTGAATTGCAAGCATTCGTTTGGAAACCGCCTCCGGAACAAAAAAACATTGCAATCGTAAATAAAAAGTTGTAAAATTCACTAAAACATATTTTGCACAGGGAGAACAGAAAAGATGAAGCAAGAAAAAAACGGTCTGCTTGTCTATACGGCGGCGACAGCGGTATATCTGATGCTGATGATTGGGGCTGTTTTGTACGGCAAGTACATAGAAGCGCAGCAGCAGATGATAATTTTAGTAAACATCGCGATGGGCGCAGGATTTCTTGGATATCTGAAAATATCTGATTATGAAATGAGCTTCGAGGTGCGCATATACGATAAAAAGTGTCTTTACATAGTGTGTTCGCTTGTCTTTCTCATGGTTATCGGAAACTACTATCCGATTAACATGGCTTTCGGTGAAAACATTACCGCAAATGGGTGGCTTTTGGCAGAGGCGCTTTCCGCCGCAGTTGCAGTAGAGGCAGTATTCCGAGCATTGGGGGCCTGCTCTTTCCCGAAACCCGGCAAAAAGGAAGAATTTGTAATGATTGCCGGTTGTGCGATCTTCAGCCTTTATCAATGCGCGTATGACTTTGAAAGAGGGAGTTTTGCGTTTTGCGTGGCGATTGGCATTGCGGCTATGATGACGGGGCTGTATTTAAGATACAACAAGCTGGGTGCGAACATGGCGATTAGTTTTTTGCTGTATTATCTTGTCAATGTTACAGCTGTGAACAGTACGGCAAGCGAAACCATTTTCGGAAGGTTCTCACCGGTTTTGACCGTGGCAGCTTCAGTCGGCATGTTGATTTACGGGATTGCAATGCTTAAAGCATATAATGCGGTCGGTGTCTATGATGATGCGGAGGCATCAAAGCAGTACAGTGAAAGACAGGGACAGTTTAAGCAGGCATTCATGGAGAGTAAGACGAAGTACGAAGAAAAGGTAAATGAAAAGGCAGCTCCGACGATAGAAGCCAGAAGAGAAAAATATATCGAAAAGCAGCAGGCGAAGGAAGAAAAACGCAGAGAAAAGAAGCGCGCGAAGGAAGAAAGAGGCAAGGAAAAATGATGGACGAAAAAACGATAAAAAAAATAGTTGAGAGAGTTGTAAACGAAAAACTTGGAGACAAGCTGTATCCGGGGCAGACGGTCGAGACGGATGAAGGCTTTACGAAGGTGAAGGATCCGTCGGGAATTCTTAAGATAGCGCAAAGCACGGTTAGGTGTGAGCCTTTTGAGCAGCAGGGCGTCGCGCTGAAGGATGTCACGACGCTTGAGGAGGCGCCGAACATGGGATGCGGAATCATGGAACTTAATCACACCTCATTTGAATGGACGCTCACCTATGATGAATACGATATTGTTCTCGATGGTACGCTTGAAATTGAAATTGACGGGAGAATTGTAAAGGCAGGTCCGGGCGAGATTATTTTCATACCGAAGAATTCGCACATACATTTCCAAACACCTGATTTCACCAGATATGTCTATGTTACTTACCCTGCGGACTGGCAGTAAAAATCGCAGTAAAAAATGATTGATAAACACTTGACAAAATTTTCAAATTAGTGTAACCTATAGACGATGCACAACGGGGTGCATTGAAAAAGAGCATTGAAGCTTATGTGATTCGTTTTGCATAAGCTTTTTTTGTTAAGATTTACGACCTGAGGAAAGAAAGGTAAGATATGAAGACAAGAGTGGTCATCGCCGATGATGATGTAATTACCAGATTAGATATCAGAGAGGCTTTGGAATTCCAGGGGTACGAAGTGGTTGGCGAGGCAGCTGACGGCATTGATGCTGTGGAGCTGTGCGCAGATTTGAAGCCGGATGTGGTCCTTTTGGATGTCAAGATGCCGGTAATGGACGGACTTACAGCAGCCAAGATTATCGGAGGGGCAGGAAATGATATTGCAATTATCATGCTTACCGCCTACAACGACAAACAGTTTGTGGATAAAGCGGGTGAGTTTGGAGCGTTGGGCTATTTGGTGAAACCAGTGGATGAAAAGTCACTGACGCCTACCATCGAGATTGCAGTTAAACGACTGAAGGAGTTCAGAGAGCTTAAGAAAACGGTTGAAGGCCAAGAGAAAAAGCTTGAAGAACGCAAAATCATCGAGAAGGCGAAGGGCATTTTGATTCAGAACAATTCGATTTCTGAAGACGAGGCTTACAAGTATCTCAGAACAATCAGCATGAATAAGCGAAAAACCATCGTAGAAGTTGCGAAAATTATTATCGAAACAGAAAGCATACTTCATTAAAGATTATACTTTTACATTTTTATAAGTTCACAATGACGTGAGCGAGTGCAAAGAGGCGCAAAGAAAACCTGAAATACGGTTTGATTTGCGCTTTTTATTTTTGAAGCAGCAAGCGGAGGAAGAGCAGTTATGAAAGACGACAACCGGATATTGTCCGTCGGAATTGATATCGGAACAACCACCACAAGCATGATCGTGAGCAGACTGGCAGTCGAAAACACGGCCATGGTGTATATGGCTCCGAATGTCGAACTGACATCCAAACAAATTATATATCGAAGCCCTGTTTATCTGACACCGCTGCTTGATCAGGAAACGCTTGACGGTGAAGAGATAAAAAGAATTATTGAAAAGGAGTATGCGTCCGCCGGAATACGCCCCGAAGATGTAGACAGCGGAGCGGTGATTATAACCGGAGAGTCGGCGCTGAAAGAAAATGCCAGATTGATTACAGATAAGCTTTCGGAATTCGCAGGAGACTTCGTGGTGGCAACGGCAGGACCGGACTTGGAATCCATTATCGCAGGCAGAGGCGCAGGGGCGGAAGCCTTTTCAAAAACATATGGCTGCGTGACTGCAAACCTGGATATCGGAGGAGGCACCACGAATATTTCAGTATTCAACTGCGGCGATTTGGTCGGACAGACCTGCATTGATGTCGGCGGAAGGCTCATTAAGTATAACAAAGCTCGGGAAATAACCTATGTTTCCAGGCACTTCAACGATGTAGGCAAGGAACGCAATATACAGGTAATTCCGGGAATGACAGTGGATGACAACAAACTTGCTCTAGCAGGAGACTTGCTGGCAGATGTAATTCTGGATGCGCTTCATCAGGAGCATTACAGCTTTACGAGAATCGCAACCACGAAGAATTCAAAGAAGCTCACTCTGCCCTATCCGGTCCAGTATATATCGTTTTCTGGCGGAGTTGCGGACTGCTTCTACGGCAAGGAAGAAGATATGTACCGCTATGACGACCTTGGACCATGCATAGCCAAGGCACTGCGGGAAAAGCTTCCGAGCGAGCCGTATGAAGTGATAGAGCCAAAGGAAACCATAAGAGCAACGGTTGTTGGCGCAGGAATTTATACTACGGAAGTAAGCGGCTCAACGATATCTTACAGCGATGAAATTTTTCCGATTAAAAATCTGCCGGTTTTCAAAATCGGTGAAAGAGCAGAGAAAGCACTTTATAAATGCGATACACATATCGCCAGAGAAGAACTCGGCTGGTTTATAGGACAATCGCAGAACGAACGCATCGGAATATGCATAAAGGGAAAGCAAAAGGCAAGCTATGATGATATCAAGAACCTTTCTCAATCATTAATCGAAATCGATGCAATGTGTCTTGGCGCAGATACGCCGATGATAATCCTTTGTGAGAACGATATGGCGAAGGCACTCGGTCAGGTGCTTAAACGATACATTAAAAGCGAAAAATGCGTGCTTTGCCTGGACAAAATTAAAATGGGTTCGGGCGATTACATAGATATAGGCAAACCGATTTTAAACGGTATTGCGGTACCGATTGTAATTAAAACACTAATTTTCAGTTAAAGTAAAAAGAATGTACGGAGGTGTGACCTTGAGACTAAAGACAGTATTGGGTGGAACTACATACCAATTCAAATCGGTGAAAGAGGTTATGGCAAAAGCCAATGAGAAAAAATCCGGCGACGAAATGGCGGGGCTTTCAGCAAAATCCGTTTCTGAGAGAATCGCGGCGAAGGAAGTTTTGTCAGAGTTGCTTGTATCCGATGTGAGAAACAATCCTGCAGTTCCATATGAAGAAGACGAAGTCACAAGAATTATTCAGGATGACTGCTGTGACATTATGTACGGCAAAATTAAGAACTGGTCTATTGCGGAACTCAGAGAATATCTTTTGTCGGAAAAAACAACAGAAGAAGATATTAAAAAACTTTCAAACGGCTTGACCTCGGAGGTTGTGGCGGCTGTAGCAAAGCTGATGTCAAATCTTGATTTGGTGTACGGAGCCGGAAAAGTCAGAGTACCGGCTACCTGCAACACAACCATCGGGCTCAGAGGATGTTTGTCAACGAGACTCCAGCCGAATCACACGGTTGACGGAATTGACGGAATCAGAGCATCGCTGTATGAAGGACTGAGCTACGGAACAGGCGATGCGGTTTTGGGACTGAATCCGGTAAACAACACGGTCGGTTCCTGCAAGCAGGTTTTGGAACTCTTCGACGAAGTAAAAAACAAATTTGAAATTCCGACCCAGACCTGCGTGCTTGCACATATAACAACGCAGATTGAAGCTGTAAAGCAGGGCGCTCCGGCAGATATGATTTTCCAGTCTATCGCGGGCTCAGAAAAAGGCAACTCAGCATTCGGCTTCAGCAGTGCAACGGTAAACGAAGCGTATGAAATCCTTAAAAATAAAGGAACCGGCAAAGGTGATAATCTCCTTTATTTCGAGACAGGACAGGGGTCGGAACTTTCGTCGGACGCACATTTTGATACAGATCAGGTGACGATGGAGGCAAGGTGCTACGGATTCGCGAAGCATTTCAAGCCGTTTATGGTCAACACTGTAGTAGGATTTATCGGACCTGAGTATTTGTATGATTCCAGACAGGTTATCAGAGCGGGACTCGAAGACCACTTTATGGGTAAGCTGTCAGGCATTCCGATGGGGTGTGACTGTTGCTATACGAATCATATGGATGCCGATCAGAATGACATAGAGAATCTTTCCATTCTGCTTTCGGCAGCCGGCGTCAACTATATTTTGGGCGTGCCAAGCGGCGACGATATCATGCTGAACTATCAGACCAACGCTTACCATGATACGGCTGCGCTGCGGGAACTGCTCGGGTTGCGTCCGATTAAACCGTTTGAAGAATGGTGCGAAAAAATGGGAATTATGGAAAACGGCAAACTGACGAAGTATGCCGGAGATCCATCAATCTTTATGAGAAGATAGAAAGGAGGAGACTTTGTGGACAATAGGCAATTAGTTGAACTGATAACCGCTGAGGTTGTGAAGGCTTTAAAGGAAACGGGCCTGATGGATACAGGATCTTCCGCAAATTATAGCGATACGGATTTTGGTAGCGGTCTTCTCGACATTGCAAGCAAAGAATATAAAGATTCAATACAGATTGCTGATCCTGAAAATCAGCTTGCAATCAACGCTATGAGAAAGGCGACCACCGCAAGGGTAGGCATAGGCCGATCCGGTCCGCGTCTGAACACGAAATCGCTGATTTCGCTTCGCGCAGACCATGCGATGGCAAAGGATGCGGTAATGAAAGCCGCGGATGAAAACATACTGAAGCAGATGAATCTTCCGGTTATTCAGTCGCAGGCGAGAGAAATCAACGAACATCTTACTAGACCGGACTTAGGAAGGAAGCTTCCACAGGAATCCGTCGATTTCATCAAGCAGAATTGTGTAATGAATCCGCAGGTTCAGATTTATGTATCGGATGGGCTTTCCAATTCAGCTATCGATGAGAATATCAGAGAAATTCTTCCGGTATTGATGGACGGACTAAAGGAGAGAGGCGTTTCGGTCGGGACACCGTTCTTCGTGAAATTCGGCAGAGTTCCTACGATGGATGTGATTTCTGAAATCACCGGAGCGGATGTAACGGTAGTGCTTTTAGGTGAGCGCCCGGGTCTTGCAGCAGCAGACAGTATGTCGGCGTATATGGCATATAAGGCTGAGGTAGGCATGCCGGAATCTCGCAGAACCGTTGTTTCAAATATACATAAAAACGGAATTCAGCCGGTAGAGGCAGGGGCATATCTTGTGGAAATTATCGAGAAGATGCTGGCAACCCGCTCAAGCGGCGTTGACCTGGTTCTGTAAGGAGGGATAGCGTTGAAAGGTGATAGAATTCAGGCGACGGTCCTGAGCATTCAGGAAATTCCAAACGCAGATCCGTTCCTGCTAAAAGCCCTGAAAGTTCCGGAAGGATACAGGTCTTTAGGAATCATGACATCGGACATTGACGATATTTCGTATGCGGCAATTGACGAAGCAACCAAGAAGGCGGATGTAATCGTCACTTATGCACATTCGATGTACGCAGGTTCGGGAAATGCATCTACAGAGCTTGCCGGAGAATTTATCGGGATTCTTGCAGGAACCACACCTGCCGAGGTGAAAGCAGGGATTGCAGCGTTCAGCGAGTATGTAGAAAACGATGCGTTCTTCTATTCGGCGAATGATTCAGGCTCCATTCCGTACTTTGCACACACGATATCCAGAACCGGAAGTTATCTTTCATCGGTCGCAGGCATACCGGAGGGAACACCGATGGCATATCTGATTGCACCGCCGAACGAAGCAATCTGCGGTCTAGATGAAGCTCTCAAGTCGGCAGAGGTTGAGATGAAGGTGTTTTACGGACCGCCGACGGAAACAAACTTTGCGGGAGGGCTGTTGGTTGGTGACCAGGCGGCATGTAAGGCGGCATGTGAGGCATTTGCCAGAACGGTTGAAAGGATTGCGGATACACCGAAAGTCTTTTAAAACCGAAGAGTAAAACAGTTACAACAAAGGATAAACATATCATATTTTGAAAATATTTGGGAGGTGGAAATTTGGAATACGATAAAGATTTACGTTCCATACAGGAAGCGAGAGACTTAATTAAAAATGCCAAAGTGGCGCAGAAACAGCTTGCAAATTGGTCTCAGGCTGAGATTGATAAGCTCACAAAGCACATATGCGAAAGCTGTGTCAGAAATGCCGAGCCGCTTGCAAAGCTTGCGCAGGAAGAAACGGGATTTGGCAAGTGGGAGGACAAGATTCTCAAGAACCTTTTGGGTTCAAAGATGACTTACGAAGCGATGGAAAATCTGAAGACCGTAGGAATTATACGGGAGGACAGAGCCGGACGCTTCTTCGAAGTAGCGGTTCCCGTGGGAGTGGTTGTCGCCCTGATTCCATCGACAAACCCTACGTCAACAGTAATGTATAAATCCTTGATTTCTTTGAAGGCGGGGAATGCCATCATTATATCTCCTCATCCGAGCGCAAAAAATTGTATTTTCGAGACAGTCAAAATTATACAAAAAGCGTGCAAGGAGTGCGGAGCACCCGACAACATCGTGCAGGTGGTTCAGACTCCGACCATGCAGGCGACGGACACACTCATGAAGCATAAAGATACAGGACTGATTTTGGCGACAGGCGGAGAAGCGATGGTACATGCGGCATACTCCTCGGGTAATCCGGCACTCGGCGTCGGCCCCGGAAACGGACCGGCCTTTATTGAAAAGTCCGCAGACATTCCGACAGCGGTACGCAGAATCGTTGAATCAAAGACTTTTGACAACGGAACAATCTGCGCTTCAGAGCAGTCGGTTATTACGCAGGAATG
>FR882035.1:74653-78838 GCA_000435615.1 Firmicutes bacterium CAG:238
ACGCAGGAATGCATAAAAGACCAGGTCGTTGCGGAGATGAAGAGGCAGCACTGCTACTTTATGAGGCCGGATGAAATTGAAAAAGTAGGAAAATTCATCATGAGAGCCAACAATACAATGAACCCGGCAATTGTAGGAAAATCAGCACAGGTAATCGCAAAGATGGCAAGCATAGATATTCCGAATGACACGCTCATTCTGGTTGCCGAAACCACAAAGATTGGAAAGGACAATCCTTATTCCAGAGAAAAGCTTTGTCCGATTCTTGCCTTCTTTACTGTAAAGAACTGGGAAGAAGCATGTGACAAATCTATAGAAATTTTAGAAAATGAAGGAACCGGTCATACGATGACAATTCACTCAAGCGATGAAGAAATTATCAGACAGTTCGGACTTCGCAAACCGGTATCCAGAGTACTTGTAAATGTAGCGGCAGCGCTTGGCGGAGTAGGTGCGCTTACAGGCCTTCAGCCTGCACTTACGCTCGGCTGCGGTGCAGTCGGCGGCTCGGCATCCTCCGATAATATCGGACCGATGAATTTGCTTAATATCCGAAGAGTTGCATACGGTACGATGGAGCTTGCAGATCTCAGAAGAGAAGTCGCACAGCTTCAGACAAGTCCAAGCGGAGCAGCTTCCTGCAGTCAACCGCAGCACAAGCCATGCGGCGAAGCTGATCTGACAAAGAATCAGATTGAAGAGATTACAAAAGAAGTATTAAGATCAATTTTAGCTAACAGATAAGAGTGAATAAAGGAGAAACAAAATGGAAAACAATGTAAAAATGGCGTTAGGAATGGTAGAAACCAAAGGTTTAGTAGGATCCATCGAAGCAGCGGATGCAATGGTAAAGGCTGCAAACGTATCCTTAATCGGTAAAGTACATGTCGGTGGCGGTCTTGTAACCGTTATGGTAAGAGGCGATGTAGGCGCAGTAAAGGCAGCAACCGAAGCAGGCGGAGCAGCAGCAGACAGAGTCGGCGAACTCGTATCCGTACATGTAATTCCAAGACCGCATAACGAAGTTGAGTACATTCTTCCGACATTGGAATAAGACTTGAAGGAGTGCGGCTATGGCTTCGAAAGTGATAGAAAACACATCTCCGGAAGTGATGGCAATGGCAGAGGCTTCCGCAGGAAAAAAGAAAAAAACAAATCAAGCGAATCAAAAGAGCAAACAAAACAGTGAAACAAAGAAGGAGAAAATAAAAATGGAAAACAATGTAAAAATGGCATTAGGAATGGTAGAAACCAAAGGTTTAGTAGGATCCATCGAAGCAGCAGATGCAATGGTAAAGGCTGCAAACGTATCCTTAATCGGTAAAGTACATGTCGGTGGCGGTCTTGTAACCGTTATGGTAAGAGGCGATGTAGGCGCAGTAAAGGCAGCAACCGAAGCAGGCGGAGCAGCAGCAGACAGAGTCGGCGAACTCATATCTGTACATGTAATTCCAAGACCGCACAACGAAGTTGAATACATCCTTCCAACCTTAAAGTAAAATTCTATGCAGGGTAAAACCCTAAGCACAAACTTTATTAGTTGAAGGAGAATGACTGATGCAGATTATTAAGGCAAAAGATATAGAAAATGCCACGAAAGAAATGATTGTAAAAGAGTTTCGGGCGGACTTCACAATGTTTATCAGTCAGGAAGCAAAGGACTATGCCGAACAAAACGGAATCACGATTATTGATAAGGATGCAAAGGCAAAACCGAAAAAACCGGAGCACATGACCAATCTTGACGCCAAGCGGCTTGTCCTTAAAAACCATCCGCGTATCATTTTACGAGGAAAAATCGATACTTTCCAGGCAAAGGTTTTGGAAACACAAATCTTAGCAGAAGAGTTGAGATGCCAGAACATGGTAAACATGCTTCAGGAAATCAACGACTATGCGAGAAAAATAATGGTTTCCGAACTTTTGGAAGAAAAGCTGGATGATAAAATTACCCTTCTGGGGCTTAATGAACACGAGCTCAGATATGTTTCGCAGCATCCGACACAGTACTTCGGAATCGGGCATATTGCTCCGTCATACAAGATGGGGAAATTGCCGGTAGAACTGAATTTACTCAGAGCGATGTCCAGAGAGGTTGAAATTGCAGCCATCAATGCGTTTTGCGATACGACAGGTACCGGTGAAAAAATTTCCAGAGCGGATATACTCAGGGCTTTAAATCGCTTAAGCAGCGCGTTGTACATCATGTACCTCGAATGCTTGGCAGAAGGGAGAGAATCGTAATGCAACATGATTTGATAAATGAAGAAGTAATAAAAAATATTGTGAAAGAGGTTGTGTCAGGATATCAAACGATGCCGCCGAAAAAAACAGGTCAAAACGATGTTGAAGTTTTAGTGGAAGCATCGGGCAGACATGTACACCTTTCGCAGCAGGACATTGAAAGACTTTTCGGGAAGGGCTATAAGCTTACACCGAAGAAAAATCTTTCGCAGATTGGACAGTTTGCAAGCGAAGAGCGGGTTACACTTATCGGACCGAAAAATGTCTACCGCAATGTTGCGGTTTTAGGTCCGGCACGCAAGGAAACACAGGTTGAACTCAGCCTTTCGGACGCGCGATTTTTAGGGGTTGATGCACCACTGAGAATGTCAGGTGATCTTAGCGGAGCCGCTGGCATTATCATCGCTACCGAAAAGGAATCCATAGCAGCCAAGAACAGCACGATCGTAGCAAAAAATCACATTCATATGACACCCGCACAGGCGAATCAATGGGGATTCTCGGACGGGCAGGAAGTTTCGGTGTCAATGAGGACAATGAGGCCGATAACCTTTGACGGTGTTGTAATCCGGGTTTCGGATGAAGCAGGGCTTGCAATGCACATTGATTTCGACGAAGCGAATGCGTGCATGTTCAAAAACGGAAATACCGGTGTGATTAATGCGCTTGATAAGACGGCCTGCAGTGTGGCTTCGCTGAACAGACAGGAAGCGCCGAAGGCGGAAGCCGGTACCGCGCTGAAGAAGCATTTTATCACGGAAGAGGATATTCGAAAAGCTTTGAAAAACACAAATGCCGTAAAGCTTTCGGTACCTAAGAATGCCATACTGTCCGCTCCGGCAAAGGACTATGTTAACAAAGAGAAGATAACGCTGATGTATATTTAGGAGAAGCAATGATTATATGTAAAGTTGTGGGCCATGTATGGGCAACCAAAAAAGAAGAAAGCCTTGACGGATCAAAGCTGATGGTTGTAGAGCAAACCGACACCTACGGCGAAGCAAATTTCAAGGAAACCTTTGTTGCTGCAGATGTTGTGGGCGCGGGAATCGGCGAAAGAGTTCTGGTAGTCACAGGCAGTACGGCGAGAAAAACATTTGGCCGTGATGATATTCCTATCGATGCAGCCATTGTAGGAATTATCGACTCCCTTGAGGTCGACAGAAACAAATAAGGGGGAAAGGTAGATGAACATTTTAGATAAGATTTTTGAAGCAGGGGTTGTTGGCTGTGGAGGCGCGGGCTTTCCGACGCATGTGAAGCTGAAAACAGAGGTAGAGTATTTTATTGTTAATGCGGCAGAATGCGAACCGCTGCTTCGCACAGACCGATATACCATGCGAAGCAGGGCAGAGGACATTATTGAAACGGTTGAAATCATCGGTGAGCATCTGAAAGCATCTCATAAGGTAATTGCACTGAAAGGCCATTATCATGAAGAAATTGCATGTCTCAATGCGGCAATCGAAAAGAGAAATTCGGATGTGAAGCTTCATGAGCTTGAAAACTTCTATCCTGCGGGCGATGAGCAGATTATGGTTTATGAAGTGACGGGACGCGTGATACCGCCTTCGGCAATCCCGGCAGCGGTAAGCGCCGTTGTATCCAATGTCGGAACGGTTGCGGCGATTTCAGATGCGTTGAAGGGAATTCCGCTCACACAGAAGATTATCACGCTGACCGGCGAGGTGGCAAATCCGAAGATTGTTTCTGCTCCGGTAGGAACACCGATTCAAGAAATTATCGACTGCGGAAATCCGATTCCGGGAAGATATACCGTGATACTCGGCGGACCTTTGATGGGAAGAAGAGTCGGCGCAGAGCAAATTGCAGATGAATATGTTACCAAGACGACATCCGGAATCATAGTGCTGGATGAAGCCTCACATCTTTCAAACAGAAGAAATACAAGTGTTGAAACGATGCTCAGAGTCGGAAGAG
>FR882035.1:78857-79905 GCA_000435615.1 Firmicutes bacterium CAG:238
AAGAGCCGCCTGCATTCAGTGCAGCTTCTGCACGGAGCTCTGCACCAGACATATGCTGGGACATCCGCTGCAGCCTCATAAGATAATGCGAAAGCTCGCATATAATTCGGACATCGAGGCAATCTTGGAAGACGAAGATGTAAAACAGGCTTTGATTTGCTCGGAATGCGGCGTATGTGAAGAATATGCCTGCCCGATGGGACTTCAGCCTAGGCGTATTAATAAGATGCTGAAGACTATCTACGGTCAGAACAAAGTGAGGTATCAGAAACCGGAGCAGACCGAGTGGGAAGCCCATCCTGCCAGAGAAAACCGCAAGGTTCCCTCAAAACGAATTGCGGCGCGCATGGCAGTAGATAAATACTATGACTACGATATAAGGGAAACTGTGGAGGTAAAGCCTTCTAAAGTTCAGATTTCCACAAGAATGCACATCGGTGCAGCCGCAGAGCCTATTGTAAGCTGCGGTGATTCCGTAAAATGCGGACAGCTGATTGCAGCGATGCCGCAGGGACAGATGGGCGCGAACATCCATGCATCGATTGATGGAACGGTGACCTATGCAGATGACACGAAAATTGTTATCGAAAGGAACTGAGGGAGGTAGTAGGATATGAATTACGAAACAATAGGATTTTTAGAATTAAACAGTATTGCCAAGGGTGTGGAAGCGGCCGATGCGATGCTGAAGGCTGCAGAGGTTGAGCTTATCAGCGCAAGACCAAGCTGCCCGGGTAAGTACCATGTACTCGTATGCGGTGAGGTTGCGGCTGTGAATTCCTCGGTTCAGGCAGGCGCTAAAATCGGTGAGGCCAATGTAATTGAAAAAACAGTTATTCCGAGAGTCCACCCACAGGTAATCCAGGCAATCAACCTTGCAACACCGGCGCAGGATAGGAATGCGCTTGGCGTTCTTGAATTTTTCAGCGTAACGAGCGCAATCATGGGCGCAGATGCCGCTGTTAAGGCTGCAGATGTAAATCTGATTGAAGTCAGACTCGGAACCGGAATCGGCGGTAAATCCTTCGTAACCCTCACAGGAGAAGTT
>FR882035.1:79915-129534 GCA_000435615.1 Firmicutes bacterium CAG:238
ACAGGAGAGGTGGCAGCCGTTACAGAAGCCTGCAAAGCAGGCGCAGCAGCAGGCGGAAGCAATGGAATGCTGCTGAATTCCGTTGTAATACCAAGTCCGAGAGAAGAAATCTTCAGAGCGGTTATGTAAATCGCAATCTTGCAGACGAGATGTAATTAAGATATAATATTTCATATAAAAATTTAAGAAAGTAGGGCGGCGAAGACGCCGCCCGCATATGGAAATATGGATTACAAATTTGTTAAGGAGAACATTGCTCTTACCGCGGCGGAACTTGAAAAACTGAGAGAAATAGACCGAACTGTGGCAGATTTTGCGAGACTGACCCAGAGTGATATTTTTGTGGACTGCTTTCTTTCCGATAAAGAGGGGATTGTAATCAGCCACGGCAGACCGGAAAAATCCTTATATAAAAGAAATATTGAAGGCGAAAAAGTTCTGCGCCAAAAAGAACCGACTGTGTTTTATACCCGAGAAACAGGTGTGGGTATGAAGGATGCTTACGGCATTTCACAGGAAAATGTAAAGGTGCAGCAGCGGACTTCGCCGATTTTCGGCGATAACGGCAGAGTTATCGCTGTTTTTATTCAGGAATCTGATGTTACAGATAATGCTCGGCTGAATAATAAACTGACACATATGGCAAATGTAACAGAAATGTTGTCATCACAGGAGCTCATACGCGAGGGTGTTGCGGATATCAATGCAACCCCGCAGGACTATAATATTTTGTTGCAGGAAACCCACCACAGAATCAAAAATAACCTGCAGACGATATCAAGCATTCTCAATATGCAGCGCAGAAGAAGCCAAAATACCGAGACAAGAGAAATTTTAAGCGACAATATATCCAGAATCAATTCCCTTGCGGCAATGCATGAAATCATGATGACCGCTTTGGCAGAAAAGGTGGACATTTGCGAGGCCCTTGAAAAACAGGTACGCTTGTTTGAACAGATTCACCAGGGAAACGAAAAGCAGATAAGTTTTGATTTTGAAGGAATGAACATGGAGCTGTCCTTCGAAAAGGCGCAGGCGGTATCGATGATTGTCAATGAACTGATGGTCAATGCGATGAAACACGGACTGAAAAGCAGAGAGCGTGGCAGGATTTCAGTAAGACTGGTTGTCGGTGAAAATCAGGCGACGATTATCGTCTTCAACGACGGTGAAGAGTGCAGTAAGCAAAGTGAAAAAGAGACGAAGAATCGTTCAGGTTTCGGGCTGGATATCGTAAAGGGCCTTACCCACGATAAACTGCACGGAACTTATTCGCTGCAAAGCTCCGCCAAAGGAACCACGGTATTGATAAGTTTTCCTATTTAAGATTCCGAAAACAAAAGGAGATTATTTTACGGAGGCAGGAAATGCTGAAATATGTAGCAGAAGAAATTGCATCAATAACGATGCGGGTTACCGGATATCCGATTATTATTACGGATAAAAAAGCTGTCATTATAGGAGCAGACAAAGATAATATTGACAGATTGAATGACATTCACGAAGCATCAATTGAGGTTATGGCGTCGGGAATGAAAAAAAAACACGGTCCCGCAGAATGCCGCAAACTGAGAGGAACCTATCCGGGCATTACCATGCCCATTGCAATTCATGACGAAGTCGTAGGCTCCATCGGCATCAGAGGAGACTCAGAGGAAGTAGAAAAATACGGAATGCTGGTAAAGATGGTTGCTGAAATCATGCTAAAAGACCGAATTGAGGCAGAGTCGGCTCATATAAGACATTCAAACCTGCAGATGCTCGCAACAATGATTATCACTTATAATGGGGACGAGACTGCAAAATCTGCTATTATTAACCAAGGAATACTTTTGGGATTCAACCTGACAAAACCGCGAATCCCGATTATCGTGAGCAAAAGCAAATCCGCAAAAGAAGTCGACGCGACGCGGGATATGTATTCCACAAAGGTTTACCGAGCAATAAAAAGACAGTTCCATGACCGGCAGGACATTATCGTTGTATTTGATGCGGCTTATGAAAAATACTTGATTTTTGCGGCAGTGGAAAGGGAAATAGGAAAACTTACGGACGAAGTTCTCACCGCAAAATGCAAAGGGATGCAGAATGAAATTTTAGAAAGCGAAAAAGAACTGATTCATATTGCGCTGAGCAAAGCAAGTTCTTCCGTTTCAGAACTTAAGGCAAGCTATGAAAGGGCGGAAATGCTCCTTGCGACTACACTTTCGGGAAGCACGGACAAAAGCATTGTAAGAATTATCGATGTGCCTTTGGAAAGAATGCTCATAGAGGCAGCGGAATATTACAAGGGCAAAAGGCTGGAGCGCCGAATCAAAGGAATTTTGAACGATAAGAATGCGGAGTTATTCGAAGAGCTTATTATTACATGGTGCGAGTCCATGTTCAACTTCGCGGAGACCGCAAGAAGGCTGGGAATACATAAAAATACGCTCACCTATCGCTTTGAGAAAATCAAAGAAAACTGCGGCATTGATTTGCACGATTTCAAGAGCACGATTTCCATTTATCTGTGCCTGCGAATCTCCAGACTGAAACGAAGGAAATAATCCCATTATACAATTGAAAACAATCATTTTTTACATCATGTTTGAGATGCGAAAGATTTATCTGACAAAAAGCACAAAAAAAAAGTGCAGATTCGTGATAAAATTCGTATGGAAGGCATGATGTTTTTCTTTTGGAGGCTTGTTAAAATATTATTGAAAATAAATCAAGCATCTTATAGGAGGAACGGATATGATTTCAAGAAAAATCGCAGTATTAGGCGGCGGAAACGGCGCACATTGTATGGCAGCGGATATGAAGCTGAAAGGTCATACGGTTAAAATGTTCGAATTCCCTGAATATAAACACAATATGCAGAAGGTATTCGACACACAGACAGTTATCGCAAAGGGTAAAACTCCGGGCGCTGTAGACGGTGTCGCAAAGCTTGACTTAGTAACGGATGACATCGCAGAAGCAGTAAAGGATGCGGAGATTATTCTCCTTGTTACTCCGGCTTTTGCACATGAGCATTATGCAGAAGCTTTAAAGGGACATGTTAAGAAAGAACAGATTATCGTTACTTTCCCGGGAGCATTTGCAGCACTTGTAATCAAGAAGGTTTTCGGAGATGCGGAATGTCCGGTATTGGCAGACGCAAACAACCTTCCTTATGACGCTCGTATTTTGGAACCGGGGGTTGTTACATGCTTCGGCAGAACAAACATGAACATCGCATATTTCCCGGCAGATGCGAAAGAACAGTGGCACGACATTCTTGTAGATGCTCTTTTCCCATTCCAGCGCGTATATGAATCCGTACTGGAGTCCGGTCTTTCCATCGTAAATCCTGCATGGCATACAGGCCCTTGCCTCTTCAATGTATCCCGGATTGAAAGCCCTGAAGTAAACTTCTATCTGTATCAGCATGGATGGACTCCGTCCGCATGTAAGCTGAATATGGTATTGGACAACGAAAGAAAAGCAATCGGTGATGAGCTTGGATACAACCTTCATCCGATGGAAGACTTCGGTGGAATGCCTGAAAGAGCTTACACTTGGGAGCAGCTTTACATGGCAGGCCATGGCGACATTGCACTAACTCCGATTTCAGGACCGAATGATTTGTTTAACAGATATCTGACAGAAGACTGTCCGTACGGGCTTGTTCCTTGGGCATCCGTCGCGGAAGTTTTAGGCGTGCCGACACCGATGACCAATTCATGTATTGATATTTACAATGTAATTCACGAAAAAGACTGGAGAGCAGAAGGACTTACAGCTGATGATATGGGACTTGTAGGCATGACAAGAGATGAAATCATTAAGTATGTAAAGACAGGTGAGAAATAATCCGAGCAATCGGTTTAATAGGCAGTTATTACTCATAAAAAGACAAAGGAGAAAGAAAATGAAGAAATTATTTGCAGTCATTCTTTGCCTCATCATGGTGTTCACACTGGCTTCCTGCGGTGACACTTCCGGCGGTGATGGTGAAACTTACGAACTTCGTCTCGCAACTCACTACAACACAGAACATGCGGGATATGCAGCTATCGAAAAAGCTGTGGCAGCAGTAGAAGAAGCGACAGACGGCGCTGTAAAAATCAAGGTATATCCATCTTCACAGCTTGGCGATTATACTTTGACTTACGAAGACCTTGGCAGAGGCGCAGTTGATTTAGCATTAATCCCTTGCCCGTCAGAATATGATCCAAAAATCGAAATGAACTTCGTACCGTACATGTTCTCCGATTATTCGCAGCTTTCCAAGGCATTCGGAGAAGGCTCCTACTTCCTCGATAAGTACAGAGACGTACATGCCAAGCAGGGTGTTAAGCTTCTCGGCATGTATGTAGAAGGCTTAATTGGTATGGGATTCACGGACTATCCTGAAAACTATGGCGATCCTACAATCAATAAGAATATGAAGGTTAGAGCTCCGGCAATCGAAGTTTACAATCTCGTTACAGAAGATTTAGGCTACAATGCTGTTACAATTCCGTATTCTGATTTATACACTTCCATGCAGACAGGTGTATGTGACGGTTGGATCGGCGGAACTCCGCAGCTCAACTATTCTGACTTCAAAGATGTTATTAAGTACTATGTAGCATATAACTGCTTCGCAGAAAATATCGGTTTCTTCATGTCCCAGAGCGTTGCTGACAAAATGCCGGCAGAATACGTTAAGGCCATTGAAGAAGCATTCACAGCAGCATCCGCAGAGTCCTTCGAAACTGCGAAGACATTAGATGAAGAAGCTCTTAAGGGTTTGGAAGAGTACGGCGTAGAAATTATCAACTTAACAGATGCAGAAATGGCTGCATGCGTAGAAAAGATTCAGAAAGAAACTTGGCCGAAACTCTATAAGAATATCGGTGAAGACACTCTTAAAGAATTAGTTGCGGCTCTTGAAGAATAAGGCTGTAAATATTTAAAACTGGGTCTGCGCAGCTGTAAACTGCGCAGACTGTCTTTTTAAAGAAGAAAAAGAGGTTTATCATGGAAACAAAATTCGGAACACAATTCGAAAATACCGGTTTCTGGAAAATACTGAAATGTTTGATAGAGTGGCTCATGATTATATGCAGCGTCGGATGTTCAGGTGTCATCATTATATCGACAATCATGCGTTATTTCCTCACCAAAAACTGGTATGGTTCTGACGAAATCATACTGATCTTTGCCTTTTGGCTTTACTTTATGGGGGCGGCTTACGGTTCCTATGAAAACAGCCACATTAAGGCCGACATTGTTGCATCACTGGCAAAAAACATCAGAAGAAAAGATTTGCTTTCTCTGCTGGCACAGGCGGTGCTTGTAATTGTAAATTTCGTCCTGATTACATGGGCAATTCCGTATCTTACCGATGCAATCGTAAGAATGCCGTCGACGACAGCACTCAGCATTCCGTTGTTTATCCCGAGAATTGCAATCCTTTTAGGACTGGTATTGATGGAATTCTATCATGTATATTATTTAATTAAAAACTTTGTGAACTTTAGAAGAATCGGATATTTCTCGGAGCCGAACGATTATGACTTTTTCCCTAGAAGTTTGATGGAAAAGTATCCGAACACAGGACTTCCTGACAAAGAAGAAATGGAAGCGAGAAGAGCTGCGGAAGCTGCGGCTTATGAAGCAGAAACTCATCAGCATGGAAAGGAGGAAAAATAAATGGTAGCATTTATAGGTGTATTGACTTTAATCGTTACATTAATTATTGGAATTCCTCTTCCGTTTGCATTTGCATGTGCTTTCATGTGGCTTACAGTCGGATACGGATATACCCCGGACTTCCTTTTGGCAGCGGGATACGGGCAGCTGAATTCTGTAGTATTGCTGGCAATTCCGCTGTTTATACTGGCAGGCGGAATCATGGAAAAAGGAAAAATCGGAGGAGCACTCATCGGATTCGTACAGATTTTCCTCGGACGTTCAAAATCCGGTCTCGGAACCGTATCTGTAGTTACCTGTGCGGTATTCGGTGCAATTTCCGGTTCTGCTGCGGCGACACTTTCCTGCATCGGCTCGATGATGGAACCAAGACTTACAGAAGTAGGATATCCGAAGGGATATACGGCAGCCCTGCTGGCAGCAGCCTGCCCGCTGGGCCTTCTGATTCCGCCTTCTTCAGCGCAGATTCTGTATGCATGGTCGAGCGGACAATCTGTACTTGCATGCTTCTTGTCAACGATTATTCCGGGAATACTTTTGGTAATTCTTCTCAGTGTAGTAAACTATTTCTGTACGAAGAAAATGGATATTCGTGTAGCACCAAAGCTTCCGAAAAGCGAATTTTTCAGAAAGTCCGGAAAGGATGCGGTTCATGCGATTCCGGCACTGCTGATGCCTGTAATCATCCTTGGAGGTATTTATTCAGGAATTATGACACCGACCGAATCTGCAGCAATTTCATGCTTATATGCGATTCCGGTTGCAATGTTTATCTACAAAGGAATGACACTCAAAGGTCTCAAGGAAACCCTTGTTGATACATCGTGCTCCACAGGTACGGTAATGGTAATGTTTTTTATGGTAATGATTTTCTCTAAAATACTTGTTATGGAAAATATTCCGACGCAGATTGCAAATGCTCTGCTGGGTCTGACAGACAATTATATCTTGATTCTGCTGCTTGTAAACCTCTTCATGGTTATCATAGGCATGCTGATGGACGATGTATCGGGCATTCTGTTATGTACGCCGCTTCTGGTTCCAATCGTGACATCCATAGGGGTTCATCCAATCCACTTTGCGGCAATCCTGGGCGTAAACCTCGGAATGGGTAATGTAACTCCTCCGACCGCTCCAATGCTTTATATGTCGGGACGTGTGTGCAAGGCAAAGACAGATCAGATGCTCAAGCCAATTTTGATTTTTATCATTTTCGCTTACATACCGGTGCTTTTGCTTACAACATTTATTCCTGCAATCGCGACAACCCTTCCAAAGATGTTTATGCCGAAACTCTTTGGAATGTAAAGCCCATAATAATAAGAGGAAGCTGCATCGAAGCAGAATTGCTGTCGATGCAGCTGACTTGCATCCAAACGGTATAAGGACAGAAAAGAGGACGCGAAATGACTATGAACTACGGACTGATTGCGGGCGCTGTAGCAATTGCCGCCGGCAATGCCTTCGTACATTTTGCATATAAAAAAGAGAATGAAAAAAAGGAAGTGTTTTTTTTAGGTGCAGTTGCTTGGGAAATGCTGGCACAAATATTTTTAATTTATGAGTATATCTGTCTGAGAGGCGGTTTTGTTGTGCACAACTGTGTTTATGCGGTGAGCTTCGCACTTCTTTTGGGCGCGATTGTGCTTTGGACTTCACGGATGCTTTTTTCATTCGCGCATGAAGGGTTCCGAGTGCTCCTCGGAGCTTCGGCAGTTGTCGCCGGATGCCTTGGAGGGTGCGGAATTGATATGATAATAGCCTTTGAAGCTGGAGCTGCGAGCCTCTCTTCTTACAGTGCGGTGTGCGTTCTTTGCATCGGAGCCGTTTCAGTGATGCTTTCAGACATTGTGGTAATGCTGAAGAATTTTTCCGTAAAAGATCGGAAGATATATAGAATCCTTTTTGATATTACAAGCGCAGCTGGCTTTGTAATGATTTTTTACGGGGGAATCCTCGCATAATTATATTGCGTCGCAATAAAAATAATCCATGAAAAACTCGTCGGACGAAGGAAAGGATGACGAGGTTTTGTTGTATCTTTTTTTGTTTTTGCTTGCTAAAAAGCTGTTAACATGATAATCTATTAACAGTATGTGACAGCTATTTACGATGTGGAGAATGAAAATGACGGTAGATAAAGATTTCATGGAAATGATGCTGGAATGCATTCCGGGGCTGCTTTGCATAGACAACGACGGTAAAATCACCTATGTCAATGAAAAGATGCTGAAATACAAGAACTGCACGAGCGAGCAGATGATAGGAAAACATATAAAAAAGTTTTTTCCGTACACGCATATGATTGAAAACATGGAAAATGAGAGGGATACCATCGCGTTCTATCAGGGAAATGTCACCTCTAAGGATGATGTGGAGGCGAGCGTGCATTATGTTCTTCGTAAAGATGGAAAACGGGTCGGACTGATGACCTATGACATTTTCCAGGAGCTGAAGGAATTCGAACAGTTTGTGCGGATGTACGGAGAACTGGATGATAAAATCAAGTATTACCGCGAAGAACTTAAGGAATACCGCATGACCAAGTATTCGATAGAAGACATAGTTGGTCAGTCGGAACAGATAAAAAAACTGAAGGCTGATATTAAGAATGCTGCCAAGACGAGTTCAACCGTTTTGATTACCGGCGAAACCGGCACAGGAAAGGAACTGGTAGCACATTCCATTCACGATTTATCGAAAAGACGTTCTAATAAATTCGTTAAGCTGAATATCACGAACCTGCCGCCGAGTTTGATTGAATCTGAATTGTTCGGATATGAGGCAGGCTCTTTTACCGGTGCGGTCAAAAGCGGTAAGAAAGGGCGTTTCGAAGAAGCTGACAACGGAACTTTGTTTATCGATGAAATTGAGACACTGCCGCTGGAAATGCAGCCGAAGCTTTTGCGGGTGCTGCAGGAGCGTGAAATCGAAAGAATCGGAAACAATGAATCCATACAGATTAATGTTCGGATTATCAGCGCGACGAATGAAAAACTCGAAGAATTAGTAAAGGAAAGAAAGTTTAGAAAAGACCTGTTTTATAGGTTGGAAGTCGTGAGAATCAATGTTCCGTCGCTGCGCGAGCGAAAGGAAGACATTCGGCTGCTCGCAGAACATTTTATCAGGGAATATAATATGACACTGGGTACAAATGTCACGGGAATTACAGATGCAGCTGTGGTGAAGCTGGAAAGCTATGACTGGCCGGGAAATGTGCGGGAACTGAAGAATGTAATCGAGCGTGCCATGGGCGCGGCAAACAACAACTTGGTGGATAGCGATTCCATACAAATCGCTTCCATTGTGGATAATTCTGCATTAGGCAGAGGAGAAACGGCAGCTGTACCGCACAGCTATTTTGACTTTGAAGGAGAAAGCCCAATCGAAGAAGCGAAGAGGCA
This sequence comes from Firmicutes bacterium CAG:238, assembly GCA_000435615.1. Lineage (GTDB taxonomy): Bacteria > Bacillota > Clostridia > Peptostreptococcales > Anaerovoracaceae > CAG-238. The sequence continues at coordinate 88,987 of FR882035.1, forward strand.
AGCCGAAATTGCCGTCATTACAGAGGCTTTGGCGAGAGCTGAGGGAAATAAGAAAAGGGCAGCCGAAATGTTGAAAATTGCAAGGCCGCTCCTGTATCAAAAGATGGATCGGCTGAAAATCGAATAAAAACGGAAGGAAAAGTGTAAGTGTAAAAAAACATGACAGTATATACTTACACTTCTTTTTTTATCCGAAATGAGATTTGGAAGAAGGCGATAAAACCGATAATTTCAACATTTATAAGAGATTTAATATGAAATATGAATAAAAGAATTGCTCCTGTCAGTGCTACTGAAAGAAAAAAATGTGTAATTGCTGACTGACATGCAAAGAAAAGCTTGATGGGAAACGTTGAAATTTCAACACTCAAAGGTTGGCATACATTTTGCTATTTATACTTATAAACGGAGAATGCTAACCAATGGCTATCCGATACTTAAAAGTGAAAACACTGAAGGGAGACGATTGAAATGAAATTAGAAAGAGGAAAAGATTTATTGTATTTAAGCCAGCAGCAGATTGTTGATTTAAACATCACAATGGAACAGATGATCGATCTGATGGAAAAAATGTACACGGAAAAGAGCAAAGGCAATACGCAGATGCCATCCAAGATTGCGCTTCATACCGTTAAAGAATTCCCGGGAGATTTCGTTCACACAATGCCGGCATATATTTCTTCCATGGACTGCGCAGGCGTTAAGATTGTAAGCGGATATGAAAACGCAAGAAAATTAGGCTATCCGTATATCAGCGGTCTGTATATGCTTACAGATGTTGAAACAGGAATTCCACTTGCTATTATGGACTGCGTATGGATGACAACTGTAAGAACCGGTGCGGTTACAGGTCTTACCGCTAAGGTTTTGGCAAACCCTGACAGTGAAATCGTAGGTTTAATCGGTACAGGCGTTCAGGGCAGAATTCAGGTTCATGGCTTAATGGCAGTTATGAAAAACATCAAGACAATTAAAGTTTTCGACCAGAGCAAAGAAGCAGTAGAAGCATACATCAAGGAAATGTCCGAAATTTATCCGGAGGTAAACTTCGAAGTCGTTGATAAGAGAGAAGACGCTGTAATCGGATGCGATCTCCTTCTTTCCTGCGTTCCGTGTTCTGTTGAACCGGGCATCGAATTCATCACAGGCGACATGATTAAAGAAGGCTGCACAGCTCTTCCGGTAGACGATCTCGTATTATTCAAGCCTGAAACTTGTTCAGAAGGAACATTTGCGAAGGCATTTACAGACGACCAAGGTCAGTTCAAGGGATTCAAAGACATGGGATTCTTCAGAACTTTCAAGGAAATTCCTTTCGAACTTGGCGATGCTGTAACAGGTAAGGTTCCGGGACGTACTTCACATGAAGAAAAGATTTTGACGGTTAACATCGGAACAGGTCTTGCAGACGTAGCAACTGCAAAACTGCTTTATGATATCGCATTGGAAAAGGATTTGGGAACAGTTCTTCCACTCTAATTTGTGTAAAAGGTTAAGAATTGTAGCGAATGTATTCACCGACATCCATTTATGTATGAAAGAAAGGAGAAAAAAATGGGAAAGAAAGTATTAAGCGTATTATGCATAGTAGCATTGGTTTTCACATTCTGTGTCGGATGTGGCGACAGCGGAGCGCAAGGCGATACCGAACAGACTTATAATTTCAAATTAGCGATGTCATATCCTACAGACCACGCTGACACGCAGGCGGCACAGAGAGCTGCGGACACAATCAAAGAAAAGACAAACGGTCATGTAAATATTACAATTTATCCGTCCTCACAGCTTGGGGACTATCAGCAGGTTTACGAAGAAGTTATGATGGGCACGATTGACATGGCCTGCATTACACTTTCCACTACCTATGATTCGAGACTCGAGATGCTTACGATTCCTTATCTCGTATCAAGCTACGATGAAGCTGTTGAAAAATTCTCATCCGGTTCTGAATATTATGGACTTCTTGAAGGTGTTTTAAATGACGCTGGACTGCACCCGCTCTGCATCTTCAACGATGGTTTCATGGGAATCGGAGCAACGAAGAAAATCGAAAACGCAACCGATTACACAATTGCGCATAAAGAACTTTTAAGAGTACCGGCAATGGACTCCTATATCTGGACCGCAAAGGCTATGGGATACAACACAACAACAATTGCTTACTCTGACCTGTATTCCGCACTTCAGACAGGGGTGGCTGACGGCTGGATCGGTGGTTCGGCATATGTCAATAAGACAAGCTTCGGAGACGTCTTAAAGTACTATGTTGATAACAAATACATCCTTGAGCTCATTGTAGGCATCATGAATAATGACAAATTCAGTACTCTGCCGGAGGAATATCAGAAGATTATCAACGAAGCTTTCCAAGCAGAAGCAGTTACGGTTGCAAACGACAGACAAAAACTCGATGATCAGGCAATGAAGGATATGGATGCAGCAGGTATTACGGTTGAAGTTCCAAGCGAAGAAGAAATTCAGAAGGTTGCGGCACACTTCAAAGAAACCGTATGGCCGAAATACAAAGACATTCTTGGAGATGAACTTTATAATAAGCTTCTCGCTTAATGAAACAAAGGAGAGCGCAATATAAGTTTCCATTGAGAATTTGTATCGGAGCACTGCAGCCTGCCGGACATCGACCGCAGAATGCGGTGCTTCGGTACAGATTATCTTTAGGAGGGGAAAAATGAAAAACAGAAAACCGATTGAGGAAATGGGCTTTTGGAAGTTCATTGTCGCAATTGAAGAATATATATTGGTGATTACAAGCTTTGTTGCTGCCTGTATCGTTGCAATCGGCGTATTCACGAGATATGTCCTTGGAATAGACTTCTTCGGACAGGAAGAAATTATAACATTAATTGCAATGTGGCTGTATTGGATTGGCGGTGTATATGGCAGCTATGAAGGTAGCCATATCAAAGGTGACATCCTAAATACCTATGTAAAGAACGAAAAAGTTCTCAAGGGACTCAATGCATTTGTTTACATAGTTAGTATCGTAATATCTGCAGTATTTACGGTGTGGAGTTATGGCTATCTGATGAGAAATATCGCGCAGTGGCCGGTATCGACAGGACTGAAAATTCCTCTTGTTATCTGTCAGGTTCCGCTATTGATTGGGTTCGGCATGATGACGCTTTACGAACTGTATCACTTAATCAAGTTATTATCCTCCAAGAGTGACGACGCTGCCGGCGCCGGAGGTACAGCAGAGGAGGGAATATAAATGGAATTAGTTATTGGTTTTATCATACTTGTAGTTTTAGTAGTTGTAGGTGTGCCGATTGTATTTTCCTTCGGTGCGGCAACGATTTGGTTTACCCTTTCACTCGGTTACGATCCGGCTTTCCTGATGCCTACAGCATACAGCAAGCTGAACGGCGTTGTTCTTTTCGCAATTCCGCTTTTCATCATGGCAGGCGGAATCATGGAAAAGGGAAAGATTGGCGGAGCACTTATCAGCTTTATTGAAATTTTCTGTGGGAGAACAAAAGGTGCGCTTTGTGCAGTTGCATCCGTTGCATGTGCTGTTCTCGGCTCGATTTGCGGAAGCGGCGCGGCAACCCTTTCCTGTATCGGTTCGATACTTGCACCGAAAATGCGAGAAAGAAACTACCCTATGGGCGTTGCAGCTGCAGTACTTGCATGCGCAGCACCTATCGGAATGCTGATACCGCCAAGCTCCATACAGATTTTGTATGCATGGTCGGGACAACTTTCGGTACTTGCTTGTTTCCTTTCAACGGTACTTCCGGGAATTCTTCTTACCATTTTAATTGCAATTGTAGGTGTTGTAATGGCAAGAAGAGAGTCGCATAAAGCAGGCGTTGAAATGATTCTTGACGAAGAAGTTCCCAGACATCAGAGATGGGTCATGGCGAGAAAGCGTACTTTCTCAGCAGCTCCCGCTCTTGTAATGCCGATTATTATTTTAGGTGGTATTTACGGCGGTTATATGACTCCGTCGGAAGCTGCGGCAATTTCCGTTATCTATGCACTTCCGGTAAGTATTTGGGTCTATAAGGGCGTTAAGATTAAAGGACTGAAGCAGGTATTCGTAGAAACTGCTACGACAACAGGCGTTATCATGGTAATGCTTTCAACCATCATGGTAATGAGCCGTATTTTGATTATGGAAAATCTGCCGGGCAAAGTGCTTGAACTCTTATTGGCAATAAGCGATAACAAATATGTTATTTTAGTAATGATTAACATATTCCTTGTAATTATCGGAATGATTATGGATGATGTTTCAGGCACATTGCTTTGCACGCCAATCCTCATCCCAATTGCAATATCGCTGGGAGTAAGCCCATATCACATGGCAGCAATTCTGGGCGTAAACCTCGGAATGGGCAATATCACGCCGCCTACGGCTCCGTTCCTTTACCTCGGAGGAAGAATCTGCAAAGTAAACACGAAGGACATGCTCAAGCATTGCGTGATTATAATCCTATTTGCATATTTGCCGACGCTGATTCTGACAACTTATGTTCCGCAGATGGCGTTATGGCTTCCAAACCTCATCATGGAAGGCACCTATTAATATAAAAGAAATCCCATAATAAGAAATCATAAAAAGGGGCACATAGCAAAATTTGACGGCTAATGTGCCTCTGTTTCATAGCAAAATCCTTTCTTCGATAAGTGCTGGGGTGAAGCGTAAAGGCGACAGGCGTGCAATGATTATTAATCGGAAAAAGAGCCTGTTGCCAATTTGATTTCGTTCATATCCTTGCGATTCAAAAAGATAAGGTTTCAACCATGGCCCAAACAGGAAGTACGCCCGAATATTTGCTGTTGTGATGCTTAACAAATGCTTCATTCTTGTTGTCTTTGCGGGCCGCAATTAAATCAGCTTCAAACTGTTTGAAATGCACTTCTCTGGCAAAATTACTTACGCACGTGTAACCTTTTAAGGCTTTGCAAGCATAAACGGGGTCGTTAACTATTAATCCCTTAGAACGCAATTATTCGATTTGTTCTTCAAAATTCTTAAAAGATTTAATGAGAGAAAAGGAAGGCAGGAGGGGGAAGAATAAACGAAAGAAAAGGAGTAAAAGATTATATAAGTCAACCACCAATTCCGTACTCTGCGGTGTATGCGGAGGTATAAAGAAAAAACACATCGGCTTAATTATCGTAATATCCTTACTTTTCATCGCCGCAGAGGATTTGATTTCTTGGATGCGAAGCTATAACGAAACGGCCCCAAAAGGTGAGGACCTGCGTTTTTACGGCTTCGACATGCAGCGATATGCAAACAACTACCGTTATCTGCTTGAGGCGGTACAGGAAGCGGGACTTGACACCTCCGAACTAGAAGCAGTTTGGGATGAGGACAAGTATTCCTATAAGCAGGAATACTCATCCAAGGAACTCAAAAAAATAATCAAAGGGGTAAGAGAACAACTTCCTGCTCAAGATGCACAGGCACTGCATTTTGCGGATATCATGATCCAAAACCTTGAAATAAGCGGTGAAGCGAATGACAATGCAGGATATATCTCACTTCGTGACCGCCTGATGGCAGAGAATGCGATGTGGGTACTCGATCAGGAAAAGGTTCGCGGCAATGACTGCATTTTCATAGCCGAACACAACGGACATATTGAGCAAAACGGAAGCTACGACAAAGATAATAAGGTAATGGGTGCACTTCTGGCGGATGAACTCGGAGATGCGTATTTTGCAATCGGAACGGACTTTTACAAGACAAGCTGCAATCTTCCGAAAATAATCCGCAGACGGTTCATATCATTTTCGGTATAGATGCGGTATCCGTTTTCTTTTCTCTGTGGCTTTTGGATCAGCTCCCACTCTTCATATTTTCTTACGGTGTTGGGGTGCAGACCGGCGAGCCTTGCGATTTGCCCCGTGGTATAGGTTGTGCTCATTTTTGTTCCAATCTCGTGTAATTTGCTTCTCATTGTACCACAATTACAAATAAAAAAATATAAAATAATTCCATAAAACATCTTGAAATTGTGTGTAAAAAGTGCTATCATGGATGAGGTCGTAGGTCAGCGGCTTCCTATTTTCGGGATGTGGCTCAGCTTGGTAGAGCGTTGCGTTCGGGACGCAAAGGCCGCAGGTTCGAATCCTGTCATCCCGACCAAGACAAAGAAAACCTCTTTATGAGGTTTTTTTTGATACAGAGAAGAATTTCGGGGCTGTGAAGAAGGTATGCAGGCGGTCAAATTCTTCAAGTGGGAATAGTGCTTTCGTCGTGCAAGCGAAAATTACATTAAAACGCCTTTTTGGTGCAAAAAATATAGTCGAATTTTACTTTTAGTACATTTCCCTTGGGGGAAGGCCGTGCATAGAAGTGAATAGATAAATGTGTGAATCCACATTTTGTATGAGCATGGCGTGAGGCACTACATATAGTGATACCTCACACAGATGCGAAAGCCAACTGTCAATTGATGGAATGGATCGTTACATCAAACGTCCGAAAAACACAAAAAAATGTAATTTTCGCATGAACCTATAAATTTACAGTCGCCGTCATATCTTTACAGAACACAAAAAGCGGTCGTTTGAATAAAACAACCGATTTTTTTACAATGACTGCGCTTCTATCCGAAATAAGGCAGAATCATCTGGATGAAGCTCCACAGGAGTTTGAGACCGTAGAAGATGATGACGACACCGCAGATAATGTTGATAATACGCAGTGCTTTGTCATTGAATTTGGCACTGAATAATGAAACGATGGTTGCAACGGAAGTGAACCAAATAACAGAAGCACTTGCAAAGCCGCCTGCGAAGAGAAAATCGGTTCCGGCAGGAAGCGTTGCTTTAAAGGCACCCAGCATCATCGAACCGTCAATCAGAGCCTGCGGGTTAAACCAGGTAACAACACATGCGGTCGTAATTACTTTTGCAATCGGAATATCGACCTTTGTATTGCTGTCCATGGTATCGTGAGCACGGACGAGTCCTTGTCCTATCCAGATTACAATTAAACTTCCTATACCTAAAATAATCATTTCCAAGATTGGGGAGGCACTCATGATAGCACCTATGCCAAAAAAGCATGCCATACCCAGAGTGACATCAAAGAAAATGATAATCAAAACGGTTAAATATACGCGGCTTCGACGCTGTGTGAGGGCTGTGTTGATGAGAAACAAATTCTGAAGACCTATCGGCGCACAATATGCCAGACCAATCGTCAATCCTTGTAAGTAAATATCCATAAAAATCCTCCGTATAATTTCACAAAATAAACTTGCTCTTTTTTTCTTACCTGATATAATTATATTACCAACCATAAACGCTTGCAATAACGCAAAAAAAGATGAGTAAGTAAGAAAAAACTTACCGCAGGAGGAACATAAATGATAGAAACTCATTACGACTGTCCTTGTCTTGAAAAATGTCCGCTGAACTATGCAATGTCAATTATAGGCGGTAAATGGAAGATGCAGATTATATGTGCACTGAACAACAAAGGAACGCTCAGATATAACGAACTGAGACGAAAAATGGACAAAATATCAAATACGGTGCTTGCGGCTTCGTTGAGGGAACTGGAGGAAGAAGGACTGGTAACCCGGAAGGTGTATATGGAAGTGCCAATTAAAGTCGAATATGCGACGACGGAGCTTTGTGACAAGCTGATGCCAATACTCGAGGGGCTCAGCGACTGGGGTGAGGAACTGATGGCTGCCAGAGGACTTCCGACAATAGCGGAAGTGAAGGAAGAGCAAGGAGGACCGAGAGAATGAAACTGATTTCATGGAATGTAAACGGTCTGCGTGCGATTATGGGAAAGAACTTTATGGAATTTTTCAATGAAGCGGATGCGGATATTTTCTGCCTGCAGGAAACCAAACTGCAAGAGGGGCAGATCGATATGAATTTACCGGGATATCACCAATACTGGAATTATGCCGAAAAAAAAGGCTACTCCGGGACGGCGATCTTTACGAAAAAGGAGCCGAAAAATGTGACATACGGAATCGGTATAGACGAGCACGACCGGGAGGGGCGCGTGATAACGCTGGAGTTTGATGATTTTTTCATGGTCGATGTGTACACACCAAACTCGCAGAACGAACTTGCAAGGCTTGACTATCGGATGACATGGGAAGATGCTTTTCGTGAATATCTGCTGAAGCTCAAGGAGAGCAAGCCTGTAATCGTGACCGGAGACATGAATGTCGCACACAAAGAAATCGACCTGAAAAACCCAAAAACAAACCGCAGAAACGCAGGTTTTACAGACGAAGAACGCGGCAAAATGACCGAACTTCTGGATAGCGGATTTATTGATACCTTCCGGTATTTTTACCCGGATGCTACAGAGATTTATTCGTGGTGGTCGTATAGATTTAAGGCAAGAGAACGGAATTCCGGGTGGAGAATTGACTATTTTCTTGTGTCCGAAGAACTAAAGGAGCGTCTTTCGGATGCTAAAATTCATACGGAAGTAGCCGGGTCCGACCATTGTCCGGTCGAACTTGACATCAGATAAAGGAGAAAAAACAAAATGCGTACAATCGGTTTTATCGGAATGGGCAACATGGCGCAGGCACTTGCCGTGGGAATGATAAAGGGCGGAAAAATCACAGGAGAAGAGATATTTGCTTTTGCGCCGCATCAGGAACGCCTGCACGAAAATGCAAAACGAATCGGCATACTCCTGTTTCCGTGTGCAGCGGGATTTTGCTTGTCGAAGAGAAAAACAGCTTTTCAGAAGACCAGGTATGCTCTCCGGGCGGTGTAACCATCAAGGGCGTTGCGGCACTGGAAGAAAACGGAATGAGAAATGCTTTTATGAAGGCAGTTGACGCCACATTCTAAAGCGGAACAGGGGGAAAATACAGTGAAAGAAGCGGTAAACAAAAAACAGTATACCGAAAAATGTTATCTCGACACATACCGGGTAGATCAAAATAAAATCGGAAAAGCTTCGGGCATATGGCAGCTCATGCAGGAATCTGCATGCCATCAGATGGAAAATCAGAAGCCTTCCTACTCGGATCTGCTCGATGAGGGAAAAGCACTCATGCTTGCGCGCGTAGATCTTGCAATACCCGAAGAGGTTTTTCTTGACGAAAGTCTGACTGCAAGTTCCTGGCCCTGCGAGAGCACGAGAGCTACTTTTCTCAGAAACTATACCTTGACAGAAGGAGACCGGATTGTGGCGATTGCCGACACGCAGTGGAGTCTTGTCGATACGCAAAGCCGCAAAATCCTCAAGGTCAGCGACGCAGATTTTTCGAATTACTGGATGGGAGAACACAGACTTCTGATAAAAGATAAATTTAAAATCACGAAAGAAACCGCACAGTTCATGCACACGGTGGGCAGCAAAACGGTTAGCTACAGCGATTTGGATTACAACGGTCACATGAACAACACCTACTATCTGGATGTGCTTTGCGACTTTATACCGGAACTTGCGGCGGGCACGCACCGGGTGAGTTTTGTGCGAATTCACTACAGCAAGGAAGCACCGCTCGGCGACTGCCTGAAGGTCATCGCAACGGATGCAATTCCTGTTTCGGATGCCGATGCAAAAGAATACGGCGTTCCGGCAGAAATCAAATATATTTTTAAGACGGAAAAGGCAGACGGCGAACTGAATGTGGAAGCGGAAATCGTTCTCACAAAAATCAGCCCGAAAATCACATAACTGGATATGTATCCCTTTCGCAGAAGGAAAGGGAATGATCTATGAATAAAATCCGCAGTGCGGATCTCGGAAACCGCGCCATTGCCGAAAGAGACGCGGTACAGTTATTATGCATGCGGCAGGATATATTATACTTTGCATTTTTTTCTAAAATATGATATAGTATGAGAGTCAAAAGAGAAAAAATGCAATTGTCAGATGAAAATGATTTAAGAGGTAGGAACATGGTTACTTTTTTGATGGAAAAACTGAACATTGTTTTCGACGGGGTATTGCAGCCGCATGAAATCGTTGCAGCAATTGCTGCGGTTTTGCTTGTAGCGGCGGTTATAGGAGTGGCAATCGCTTTGATAATGAAAACAATCAGAGATGTAAACCCTCGAAAATCAACGATTTTCAGTCACCGTAAGAACAAATACAAGAACCGTATCGGTAAGAACAATAAGAAATATATGTGATCAGCGTTATGTAGCCCCGCATCTGCGGGGTTTTCTTTTTGCCTTTCAAGGCGGAGCATCAGTTAGAAGCGATAACCGTTGGTATCACAGCATTGACAAGCGATGCCCGATACAGTACGGCGGCTTACGCTGTTTCTGCGACAGCTGTTCGAATCCGAATTGTCATTGGAAGAACATCCGCAGCCTATGGTGTTTTTGACTGCATTCCATTCATCGCACTGCCCCACATCGTCGCATGCAACGGCAACTTCCGTGGCATTAAGAGCAAAGAGTGAAGGGCGGATAACCTGCAGGAACATATTCGGTGTAACGACGAGATCACCTTCAATTGTAAGATTGAAAGCATCTGCACAGCCGGATGTGGAATCATTTACAGTGATTTCCGGATTCAGCAGAACCGCGCATGCGTCGAAGTCGAATACCAGAATAGGGGAAACACCTCGAGCCTGGCACGGAATTTCGGCGCAGTTTACAGCGAAATTATTGCTTCCGGTAAATGTTACCGGGATGTTTGCATTGGATTTGCAAGTGAGCTTAAAGTCGCAGCTTCTTCCGTTTGTCGTTACGAAGCCTTCCAGCACGATTGTAATGAGAGCCGTCCAGGGACCTTCGGTCTCCACAAGAATAAAATGCCCGTTGTTGTCACAAGCTTCCGGGCAATTCCTTGCCGTGCCGCAGCCACCGCAGATATGTCTGTCAACAGGTGCACAAGGGCATTTTGTGATTTCCGGCATAATGCCGCTCAGATCCGCGACATATCTTCCGTCCTCGAATTCGAGTCCTGTTACTTCAAAACCGTCTACTGTCACATCGTCTGCATCAAATTCCGAAGAAGGGGAAAGGCTGAGTGCATTGACGGTCACGCAGCTGTTTGTCACGGTGAATCTGCTGTCACAGTTTATGCCGCCGCAGCATCCGCATCCCGAACTGCATCCACACCCGGAATTGCATCCGCACCCGGAATTGCATCCACACCCGGAATTGCATCCGCAGGAATTTGTGCTGCGGATATTCAGCGTCTGCGTGAAGTTCTCTTCGTCCGCCTGCAGATCAAAGATCAGCGGGCAGGAATCTTCCCTGGTTTCAAAAAATATTTTATTTAAAAAAACTCTGTTTTGAACATTGCCTGCCGAAGCGGCGTCCGTTCTGTTACATGAACAAGCCATATTTTAGATACCTCTTTTCTTTCTTTATGTTATATGTATATGCTTCGGACATCCAGTGGGTGAGAAAAGGGGAACCTGTGGTGGAAAAAACACAAAAAAATCACATTTACTATTGAAAAGTGGTTAAAAGTGGTGTATATTGGATGTAGTATCATGAAATAGGTGTATTGCCTTTAAGATATACCGACGGAAGGAGGCGTATGATTCATGTTTATGGGAACCGTATATAACTCAATAGATGAAAAAAACAGAATGATCGTGCCTTCCAAGATGCGCGCCGGCCTCGGTGAAAGATGTGTTTTGACCAAGGGTCTTGACAAATGTTTGTATATTTACACAACCCAGAGCTGGCAGAGCCAAATGGAGAAAATTGCGAAATTACCGGAATCCGATCCGAAAGTGAGAATGTTCATAAGGCATTTCTGTGCAAACGCTGCGGAATGTGAATTTGACAAACAGGGAAGAATCGTGATTCCACAGGAACTCAAGGCGTATGCCGGCATAGAGAAAGAGCTGGTTACCATGGGTGCAATGACGAAAATAGAGATTTGGAGCAAAGAAACCTGGGATGCACCGGACAATGACAACAAGATGGATCCTGCAGATTTTTCGAAAGCATTGGAGGAATATAATTTCTGATGGAATTTAAACACACATCCGTTCTGTTTGAAGAATGTATGGAAGGATTAGATATTCGTCCCGACGGAATCTATGTGGACGGCACGCTGGGGGGCGGCGGACACAGCAGCGGAATCTGCGAACGCCTTTCCGAGGGGGGAACTTTGATCGGCATCGATCGTGACAGGGATGCACTTGACGCAGCGGAGAAAAGACTGTCTGCGTACAAATGCCGCAAATACTTTGTTCAAAGCAATTACTCGGACATTAAGGATGTTCTTGATGAACTGGGAATTGAGAAAATAGACGGAGCACTTTTGGATTTGGGGGTTTCATCGTTTCAACTTGACAATCCGGAGAGAGGTTTTTCGTACATGCAGGACGCTCCTTTGGACATGCGGATGAGTCAGGACGATGACTTTACGGCATACGATGTGGTCAACGGATACGATGCCGCGGAGCTGAAACGAATCATAACGAAATACGGCGAGGAAAGATGGGCATCCAGAATTGCCGATTTCATAGTAAAAGCACGAAAGGAAAGACCGATTGAAACCACGGCACAGCTTGTGGACATAATCAAGGCGGCAATTCCCGCGGCGGCCAGAAGGGACGGGCCGCATCCGGCGAAGAGAACCTTTCAGGCAATAAGAATCGAAGTGAATGATGAACTTGGACAGCTTGAAAAGGCGGTATCCGAGTTCTGTGATGTGCTGGCACCGGGCGGACGCCTTTGCATCATAACTTTCCACTCATTGGAAGACCGAATCGTGAAGGAAATTATCGCAAAGAGGATAAATCCTTGCACCTGTCCAAAGGAATTTCCGGTTTGTGTCTGCGGCAAGGTGGGAGACATTGAAAAAAAGGCGAATAAGCCGATTCTGCCTTCCCCGGAGGAAATCGAAAGAAATCCAAGGGCAAGAAGCGCAAAACTACGTATTGCACAGAAGAAGTGATAAATTGACAAGGAGACGAGATGGCAGCTATCAACAGAGCTTACACATCTGAATACTCGACTTTGGGACAAGCCTATCAGCCAGGACAGTGGGCATATCCTGTGCCGGAAACAAATTCTGCTGCACCGAAAGTAAAGAGAACGCGTCAGAGACCGGAACTTGAAACCAAAGCACCACAGGCAGATACAGCCGTCATCACACATAAGATGCTGAGACGGGCGGTTTTGCTGCTCATTTTTGCAGGCGCGGTGCTCATATCCACCATCTGGATGAGTGCGAAAGCGACTGAGATTAAATATGAAATAAACAAGATAAACAGGCAGAATGTCCTGCTGCAAAACGAGATTTCGATGCTCGACATCAAGATTGAAAGCGCCAACAGCATTGAACTGATTGAGGAATATGCAACCGGAGAACTGAAGATGCAATATCCGAAATCGCAGCAGTGCATCTATGTGGATACGTCAAAGTCCGCGCCGGATGACTTGGTTGACAGAATCAAAGAAAAAGCTTACAAAGAATAAATAAGCAAACAAAATAATATAATTTCATAAATGAAAAGGAGCCAGACAACTTAATACCAACATGAAGTCTGGCTTTCTGTTTGAGGGAGGAACATGAGAGCACAAGTAACGGTAAAAAACAGAAGAAGAATCGCATTGGGTTTTGCAATTATTGCATTGCTCTTGATTGCGCTTGTGTTCAGAGTGGCATGGATACAAATCGTTGATGCCGAAGAGCTGAGCCAGAAGGCGATTGACCAGCAGACAAAGGACACGCCGATAGAAGCAAAGCGCGGCACGATATACGACAGAAACGGAAAGGAACTTGCGACGAGCACGACCTGTTATACGCTGTGGGCGAGACCACCGCAGATCAAACTCAAAGAAGGTAAGACAAGACCCGACAGCGAAATCAAGGCTTTTGCAGGAGAAATCGCAGGAATCATCGATAAGGACTCCGATGAAGTCTATGAAAACATGAAGAAAAATCAGGCTCTTGTAAGAATTGCAAAATATCTTGACAAAGAGACTGCAGATAAGCTCCGTAAGCTCAAAATTTCGGGAATCGAGCTTTCCGAAGACACGAAGAGGTATTATCCGCTCGGCAATTTTGCGTCCCAAGTGCTGGGAAGTGTCAACGACGATAACATGGGACGTACGGGGATTGAACTGCAGTATGACCAGTATCTGAGCGGAGTATCCGGAAGATGGGTAAAGAACACCGATCTTTTGGGCAATGAACTTGTGAAGGGTGCCGAGGAATACTACGAAGCACAGGACGGACTGAATGTTGTAATGACCCTTGACGAAGCAATTCAATATTATGTTGAAAAGGCTCTCGAAAAAGGCATGAAAAAGACAAAAGCGGACCGCATCATGTGCCTTGTAATGGATCCGAAGACCGGAGATGTGCTGGCAAGTGCAACGACTCCGGGTTATGACCCAAACAATGCAACGGAGCCTCTCGCAAAAGACAAGAAAAAATATGACAAAATGTCTGCAGACGATAAGAACAAATACCTTTTCAGCCTTTGGAGAAATCCGCTTGTGAGTGATACTTACGAACCGGGTTCCACCTTTAAGCTGATAACCTCTTCCTCCGCAATTGAGGAAAAAGTAATCAACGACAACACGACTTTCCATTGCTCGGGAAGCTTTACCGTTGCCGGCGTGAGACTCCACTGCTGGACGCACGGTGCACACGGCACGCAGACGATACGCCAAGCTGTCGGAAATTCTTGCAACCCTGCGCTTGCAAAGGTTGCGTCGCTGATGGGCAAGACCAGATTTTACAAATACCTTGATTTGTACGGTATCACCGACAAGACCGGCATCGACTATCCTGGAGAATCGGGAGCAATCGTACAGAACATAGATAATGTCGGCCCGGTTGAACTTGCGACGATCGGCTACGGGCAGGGAATTTCGCTGACGCCGATTCAGCTGCTTACGGCGGTAAATGCCATCGGAAATGATGGCGTGCTTCTGCAGCCGCGATATGTAAAAGCCCTTACGGACAGCGAGGGCAAGGTTGTGGAATCCTACGAACCTACCGTGGTCCGCAAGGTTATCTCCTCAGCAACAGCCAAGAAAATGAGAAGCATAATGCAGTATGTAGTAGACGAAGGCGGCGGCGGAAATGCAAGGATTGCGGGCTTCCGTGTCGGAGGAAAAACAGGAACGGCAAACAAGATTGACGCCGGAACGGGAAAATACGGAAAGTACTACTACAGCTCTTTCATCGGCATGGCACCGATGGACGATCCGAAAATTTCGATTCTGGTGGTTGTGGACAGTCCGAAGGGCTCCTACTACGGCTCGATGGTCGCAGCTCCGATTGCAAAGGATATCCTCACGGATGCACTCCGCTATCTGAATGTCACACCGAAATACAGCAGTGCGGAGAAAAAAGCTCTCCAAAGCGGATATACAACCGTGCCGAATGTCGTCGGCAAGGAATTCAGCGAGGCTGCCGGAATTATCGGAGGCAAAGATTTGAAATACAGCAGACCGAAGTCAGCTAAGAATGACGACGAGTTCATCGTTGTGGACCAATATCCAAAGGCGGGCACAAAAGTCAAGAAAAATTCCGTCGTATATGTATACAAGGAGTAGGAAATCAAAACAATCATAAAATAAAGAGAATGGGGAAGCCATGAGACTTGAAGCTTTACTGAAAGGCGTGGACTTTGACACAGTCTGCGGCACTTTGGATAAAGAAGCGGGGACTTTGATTTACCATTCAGACAAAAGCAGCCCGGATGCAGTGTTTTTCGCAATACGGGGCGAGAAAACAGATGGGCATCAATTTACAGAAAAAGCAGCCGAAAAAGGTGTAAGAATCTTTGTGGTCGAAGACAGCAACGGGAATTTTCCCGACGGAGCAACGGTACTTAAAGTAAAGGATGCAAGACAGACACTTGCGGCCGCGTCGAGGAATTTTTTCGGAAAGCCCGACGAAGGGCTTACGATGATCGGCATAACCGGAACCAAAGGAAAGACCGGAACTTCGTTCATGCTCAAGGCGATACTGGAAAAAGCGGGAATTAAAACCGGAATTATCGGAACCGTGAAACAGGGGTTCGAAGGGCATTATCGGGAAGCAGAAAACACCACGCCTCAGTCGTTCGAGATATATGAGATGCTCCGTGAGATGGCCGATTCGGATTGCCGTGCAGTCGTTACGGAAGTGTCATCGCAGGCACTGAAGCAGCACAGAACCGATGGGATTGAATTTGACATCGGGATTTTTACAAATCTGAGCCCCGACCATATCGGCGAGGGCGAGCATAAGAATTTCGAAGAATATGCGGAGTGCAAGAGCCGGCTTTTTCGGCAGTCACGTCTTGCGGTTCTGAATGCGGACAGCAAATATGCAGCTCGTATGACAGAGCATTCGGGAATCGCGGAAGAGGTTTTCTTCGGACTTTCGGAGGCAAAAGATATTCATGTTTTTCGTGACGGTTCCGTGCTGGGGACGGAATTTGTTTTTCACGGAGAAAAAATCAGGCTGCCCCTGCCCGGCAGATTCAATATTTACAATGCATTGGCGGCAATGACGGCGGCAAGCCTTCTGGGCATTGAACCTTCCTGCATGCGCGAGGCACTTGAGGATATAAAGATAAGGGGCCGCGCAGAACTCATCCCAACCTATGCGGATTACACGGTCGCGCTGGATTATGCGCACAACGGAGTTGCCATGAACAGCTTTCTTGAGGCAATGCGGGAATATAATCCAAAACGGCTTATCGCGGTGTTTGGCTGCGGCGGAGAGCGGGATCACAAGAGAAGAACGGAAATGGGGCTTGCAGCGGGAAATCGTGCGGATCTTACGGTCATAACTTCGGATAATCCGCGAAACGAGCCGCCGGAAAAAATAATCGACGAAATTGCAGAGGCTGTCGCGAAAACAGCCGGAAAGTATGTTATAATTGCTGATAGAAAACAAGCGCTGGAATGGGTGATAAAACAGGCACAAAGCGGCGATATCATTGCGGTATGCGGCAAAGGTCACGAAACCTATCAGATCATAGGCAGCGAAAAAAAGCATTTTGACGACAGAGAAATCATTACAGAAATAATTGGGAGAGAAAAATGAGAGAATTTACGATTGCCGAGGTTGTATCGGCTGTAAAGGGCAGATTGATATGCGGAAGCGGAGACGGATCGGTACTTAAAGTCTGCACTGATTCAAGGCTTGCGAAGCCTGGTGATTTGTTTTTTCCGCTGATCGGCGAAAAAAACAACGGGCATGATTATCTTGCACAGGTGTTTGAGAGAGGATGTCGTTCGGTCATTGTCTCCGAGCCGGAGAAGATTCCGAAAAGGGCCTTTTTGTCCGACGGCATGCAGCCGGATGCGATTTTGGTGGAGAACACCACGAAAGCCTTGCAGGATTTGGCGGCATATTATCTCAGCACGCTTCCGATTAAGCACAAGGTTGCCGTAACCGGCAGCGTCGGAAAGACGAGCACAAGGGATATGATGTATTACATCGCATCCATGAAATACAAAACGGGCAGAAACATCAAGAACTTTAACAACTGGTTCGGTCTTCCGCTCAGCATATTGGAATTTGCGCCCGACACAGAGGCGGCAGTTCTTGAAATGGGGATGGACAATTTCGGACAGATTGAGACGCTTGCACGGATTGCCGAGCCGGATATTGCATTGATAACCAATATCGGAATTTCGCATATCGAAAACCTCGGAAGCAGGGAAGGCATTCTCGAAGCAAAGATGGAAGTCACCTCATGCTTTGACGAGGATTGCATGCTTATCGTAAACGGCGACTGTGACATGCTTTGCAGAGAGAATGTGGCAGGCCCGTATAAGCTGATAACGGTGGGAACGGATGAGCAGAACGAATATGTTGTAAGAGACATTTGCGATTTCGGCGATAAAGGTATAAAATATACTTTAATCCATAATGATAAATCGTATATCGTGAATTTAAATGTGCCCGGTGCGCATAACGCATTAAACGCCACGCTCGCAATTGCGGCAGGCGAGCAGATGGGTATCGGCATTGAGACATCGGTGAAAGGCCTTTCGGAGGCGCAGCTTACCGAGAAAAGGCTGAACATCAAGGAAAAAGACGGCATCAAAGTCATAGACGACACATACAATGCCTGTCCGGCGTCCGTGATGTCTGCAATTACCACGCTTGCCAATACCGAGGGAAAGAGAAAAATCGCAATCATAGGCGATATGTACGAACTCGGAAGCGAAACCGAAGCAGCGCATGCCGAAGTCGGAAGATTCGCGGGCAGGACGGGGCTTGACTATGTAATAGCCGTGGGCGAATTTGCAAAGGGTTACGCAGAGGGAGCGGTAAGCTTTCTTCCCGACGACAGGGTGCTGTATTGCAAAGATAAGCAGGAGCTGATGCCGAAGCTTGACACGCTGCTTGCGGCAGGCGATGTGGTATTGGTAAAAGCATCGCGCGGCATGGAAATGGAAGAAATCGTTAAAGAAATACTGAAAGATAAAGAAACAAGATAGGAGCTTGCAAAACATGGACAGAATACTTATTCCGATAATCGCACTTGTTGCGGCATGGATTCTCGGTGCTGTTTTTACAAAGATGCTGATTCCGTTTTTGGAAAAAAAGCAGTTCAGACAGTTTGTGAGGGAGGAGGGACCGAAATCACATCTTTCCAAGACCGGAACGCCGAGCATGGGCGGAATTGCAATTGTTTTCGCGACAATTTTATCGGCGGTCATGGTTTCCGTAACCGTGGCGGGGAAATCGAGCGATTACAAAAGCCTAATTGCCGTACTGGTCGTAATGGTGCTCTTCGGCCTCATCGGCTTTATTGATGATTATGAAAAGGCAATCAAAAAGAATAATGACGGCATCAGCCCGAAGCAGAAGATTGTGCTTCAGTTTGTATTTTCGGCTGCGTTTGCGGTGTTCGCTTATTTCAACACGGGTTTTGCGGCAATCGGAGGAAGCTTCGTGTGGATTCCGTTTGCGGATGTATACCTGGATTTCGGCATACTCTATATCCCGTTTATCATCTTTGTGATGATCGCATTCAGCAATGCCGTGAATCTTACAGACGGACTTGACGGACTCGCATCCGGGGTTACGGCTCTCGTAAGTTTCTGCATGGTAATTCTGGGGATATACAATTTCCCGAACTTTATTACCGAACCTGTGATATACGGAGCACTTTCCGGGGCGTGCCTGGGATTTCTCATGTTCAACAAGAACCCGGCAAAGATTTTCATGGGCGATACGGGCTCGATGGCGCTCGGCGGAATGCTTGCTGCCGGCGCGGTTATGATGAAGATGGAATTTTTGGTTGCAATCGCGGGGCTTGTGTATGTGTTTGAGGCATTATCGGTGATTATACAGGTAAGCTATTACAAGAAAACACATAAGAGAATTTTCAAGATGGCACCGCTGCATCACCATTTCGAGCTTTGCGGCATGAAGGAAAAAAATGTAGTCATGATGTTCTGGGCTGCGGCTCTGCTGTTCTGCATCCTGGCAATCGTTATAAAGAATATTTAAGAGGCGTATTATGAATAACTTGAATTTGGAAAATATAAAAGGCAAGAGGGTTTTGGTTGTAGGCCTTGGTAAGTCGGGAATCGCCGCAGTTCAGGCGATGCTGAAACTCGGTGCGGATGTTTCCGTGCAGGATTCAAAGGAAGCAGAGGCAGTTGACGGTCAGCTCCTTACGTTCCTTGAAGGCAAAGGGGTTTCGTGTTATTTTCACGAGATTCCGGAGCATGTCGAAAATTTTGATATGCTGATTCTGAGCCCGGGCGTGAATCCGGAACTTCCGTTTATAAGAGAGGCAGAGGCCGGCGGAGCCGAAATCATCGGAGAACTTGAAATCGCATACAGAATCGCAAGGGGGACCTTCATTGCGATAACGGGCACAAACGGCAAGACCACCACAACGACGCTTGTCGGTGAGATTTTTAAGAATGCAAAACGCAAGACCTTCGTTGTGGGAAACATCGGGGTGGCGGTTATTTCAAAAGCACTCGAGTCTGACGAGGATGACTGGCTCGTTACCGAAACGAGCAGTTTCCAGCTTCAGACCACGAGATATTTCAAGCCGATGGTATCGGCAATACTGAATCTTACACCGGACCACCTCAACAGGCATCATACGATGGAGGCATACGGGCAGGCAAAAGCTGCAATTTTCCGTAACCAGGACGAAAACGGCTATTGCGTGGCAAACTATGATGATAAAGCTTGCTTTGCATTGACCAAGGGCTGCAAGGCGAAGATTGTGCCGTTTTCAAGAAAGGAAGAACTCGACTTTGGAGCGTACCTCAAAGGTGAAATGCTCGTGATCCGAAACGAAGAAGGCAAGCTTATCGAATTATGCAGCAGAAACGATTTGAAGATAATCGGAGATCATAATGTCGAGAACTGCCTTGCTGCGGCTGCAATCTGTTACTTTGCGGGAATCGATAGGAATACGATTGCGGAGACTCTCGTCTCATTCGGAGGAGTTGAACACAGAATTGAATTCGCTGGCGAGCTTAATGGAGTAAAATTCTATAACGATTCCAAAGGCACCAATGTCGATGCGGCGATTATCGCACTCAGGGCGATTAAAGGCAACATTATTCTGATTGCAGGCGGTGACGGCAAGGGCCAGGAATTTGACGAACTGATTAAGAATTTTGACGGCAAGGTCAAGAAACTTGTGCTGATAGGACGTGACGGAAAAATTATCGCAGATACGGCTCAGCACCTCGGATACAGTGATTATGTGTTCGGCAGGGATATGGACGAATGCGTAAAGATTGCGTTTGCGGCTGCGGAGCCGGGGGATACCGTTCTCCTTTCGCCTGCCTGCGCAAGCTGGGATATGTATGATAATTTCGAACAGAGAGGCAAACATTTCAAGGAGTGTGTAATGAGGCTGGGAATATGAAAAAACCTCTTCAGACCAACAGAAAAACCGGGGATTTGTCGATTGCGCTGATTGTAGCCGTTCTCGTAATATTCGGGACAATCATGATTTTCAGTGCGAGCTATTATCCTTCGGGTACTAACCATTACAACCCATATTACTTCCTCAAAAGACAGCTTGTCTGGCTTGCGGTAAGTACGGCAGCTATGTGGTTTTGTGCGAAGGTGGATTATCATTTTTGGGCAAGGCTTTGGATTATTGTGCCGGTAATCTGCGCGATTCTGCTGGTTCTGGTTCTGACCCCGATTGGCGAGGAAGCCTACGGTTCGGTGCGCTGGATTCGGCTCGGGCCGATTACAATCATGCCGGGAGAACTTGCAAAAGTTGGAATGATCTTGTTTACAACCGGATATTTTTCACGGCATCCGAAATGGAGTACAAACTTTTGGAAGGGTGTCCTGCCGATTGTCGGTGTAGCGGGTGTTTACGGCGGTCTTATTATGGCGCAGCCGAACATGTCAACCGCATTTACGGTTGTGTTGATTGCAGGCGGAATGCTGCTTGTGGCAGGCATAAAGTGGAGCCATGTAGCAATTTTGGGTGCTTCCGCACTTGCTGCGGGTTTTGCGTTCATATTCATGGATCCGGACGGATACCGAAAAGCTCGGTTTATGAGCTTTCGTGACCCGTTTGCCGACGCACTTGGAAACGGCTGGCAGGTGGTTCAGTCGCTGCTTGCACTCGGAACCGGCGGTCTTACGGGTTTGGGACTTGGCAATAGCGTTCAGAAAAACCTATATCTGCCGTTTGCACAGAATGACTTCATTCTCGCAATTATAGGTGAGGAACTTGGTTTTGTGGGAATTTTCTGCCTTGTGGCTGTGTACCTTCTGCTGATTTGGCGCGGATGCCATGTTGCAATGAATGCGGCGGATTACACAGGAATGATGCTTGCGGCGGGAATTATCATGATGGTCGGAATACAGGTAGTTGTAAATATTGCGGTTGTGACATCGTGCATGCCGCCGACGGGAATTATCCTGCCGTTTATAAGCTATGGCGGAAACGCATTGCTGATTTTTATGGCGGCAATGGGAATCCTGATTAATATATCAAAATCATCGAATTTGTAATTTTTAGGAGTAAACATGCGAGTAATAGTAACTGGCGGAGGTACGGGCGGGCACATTTATCCGGCCCTTGCGATTGCGGATAAATTCAAAGAAATGGATCCGGAGACCGAAATTCTCTATGTGGGAAACGAAGAGGGCATCGAAAAAGATGTGGTTCCCAAAACAGGGTATCCGATGGAACTTGTGGATGCAAGATGGCTTGACAAATCAAGCCCGTGGCAGCTGATCAAAACAGGTGCGCGGGTGGCAAAGGGAGTACTGGAAGCAAACCGGGTAATGAGAAAATTCAAGCCCGACGTCGTAATCGGAACCGGCGGATATGTCTGCTTCCCTGTAATCATTGCGGGGAAACGCTTCGGGGCTAGGACCTTCCTGCACGAGCAGAATGCCTTCCCGGGACTTGCAAACAGGACACTTGAGAAATATGTGAACAAAGTTTTTTTGGGCTTTTCAGATGCTGCGAAATATTTTAAGGATCCTTCCAAGATGGTTGAGGCGGGCAATCCCGTGCGCAAAAGCTTTTTCAGCCTGAACAAGACAGAGGCACGCAAAAAACTCGGATTTCCGCAAGATGACTTTATCGTCTTTTCCTTTGGGGGCAGCCTCGGAGCGGAGAAAATCAATGAAGTTGCTTTCGAGCTGATGCAGGTTGTGAACGGCCACGAAAAGATGAGAATGGTCTTCGGAACCGGCAAGTGGTACTATGACAGCATCATCAAAAAAGCAGAAGAACGCGGCATCGTTCTTAAAGATAATATTCTGATCAAAGATTATATTGACGATATGGAAAACTATCTTGCGGCAAGCGATCTCATCATCAGCCGCGCGGGTGCATTGTCTGTGGCGGAGACTACGGTATGCGGCAGAGCCTGCATCCTTATTCCGTCTCCGAATGTGACGGGCAATCACCAGTATTACAATGCAAAAGCGGTTGCCGACAGAGGCGGTGCAATCCTGATCGAGGAAAAAGACCTCACGTCCGAAGGGTTGATAAAAGAGGTTATGCACCTGAAAAACAACCCGGAAATTGCAGAGAAAATGGGGCGTGCGGCAAGAGCCTGTGCACCGATGAAGGCACTGGACATCATATATGACGAAATTCAGGCAGTTCTTTAAAGGGCTGTCTTTTTTTCGGTGAAAAAAATCCTGCCTTTCTATACGGCATTTTATATTTGAACATACACTCCGGATACACTTTTCACATACTATAATCAATATAGTTGGGAGGTGTATTTTTTTGGATAAATACATAATTGACGGCGGGGTTCCCTTGCGGGGTGAATATAGAATCAGGGGTGCGAAGAATTCGGTGCTTCCGATTATGGCTGCGACCGTGTGCAAGGCGGGCGTTTACGAGCTTTATGATTGCCCGAGAATCGGAGATGTGTTTGCCATGGAAGAAATTCTGCAGTCGCTCGGGGCAGGCACGAGGTGGAAAGATTCCTGTATCGTCATAGACAGCAGGAACATTTCCGAAAGCAAAATTTCAAAAGAAATGATGCAGGGAATGCGTTCGTCTGTTTTTCTGCTTGGGAGTCTGCTTACAAGGTGCGGCGAGGCATGCATTTACAAGCCGGGCGGCTGCCGGATAGGAAAACGGCCGATTGACATACATATCAACGGACTTGATGAACTGGGTTTTGAAATTGAAACCCTGGGGGAAGAGGTTAGGTGCAAGGGAAGATGCTGCGGAGGAACAGTCACGCTTCCCTATCCGAGCGTCGGGGCAACCGAAAACCTCATAATGGCAGCACTCGGAGGTCGACACGATACGATCATCAAAAACTGTGCAACAGAGCCGGAAATCGTTGATTTTGCGTCGTTTCTTAAGACCTGCGGCTTTCAAGTGCATGGTGCGGGCAGCGACACAATCTTCATAAAAGGTGGCGAATGCCTGCATCGTCAAGATACAATGTATTTCATAATGGAAGACAGAATCGAGGCGGCTACGTACATGATGGCGGTTGCGGGGACGGGTGGCAAAGCGACCTTTCGCAACATCCGTCCGGAAGTTTTGAAATCGGTAATAAACGTTTTGGAACGCATGGGAACCTCGATCAAATCATACGAAAACATTATGGAAGTAAGCGCACCGAGAAAACTGAAAAGCCCGGGATTTGTGGTTACCCAGCCGTACCCGGGGTTCCCGACGGACTGCCAGCCACAGCTGATGACACTGCTCACCTGTGCAGAGGGGCTATGCACCATAAGAGAGGAAATTTTTGAGAGCCGATTCACCCACAAAAAAGAACTTGTTAAAATGGGCGCAAATATTGAAATCTGCGGAAAAAATGCTATAATAAAAGGGGTATCGTTTTTGTCAGGCACAGAAGTTGCCGCATTGGATCTCAGAGGCGGTGCCGCACTCACCCTTGCGGGACTTATGGCGCAAGGGCGGAGCGAGATAAAACACATTGAACACATATCCAGAGGGTATGAAGATTTTGATAAAGGCATAAGGAGCCTGGGTGGTCTCATTGAAAGAAAAAAGGACGAAGAGCAGGAAAAAAAGAATAAACCCGTTTGTTAAGCTGCTGATTGCGGTGTTGGTGCTGGCAGGATTGTTTTTTTTCCTGAACTCACCGATTTTTACAGTAGATAAATTTACGGTGAAAGGGAACGCATATTACCTCAATGAGGAAATACTCACCATGGGTAACTGCAAAACCGGAGGGAATATTTTTTGGGGGACGGACTGCTCCGATATCAAGGCAAGGCTTGAGAAAGATGCATACATGTCGGATGTTAAGGTGAGAAGAGTCCTGCCGGACACCATTTTAATAGAACTCAGCGAGCGCAAACAGATAGGAGCCATCGTATACGGCGAGAAGTATGTTGTAATTGACGCAAACGGAACCGTTCTGCGAAAAACGGAGGTTGATCCGAAAGTGACAGTTTTGAGCGGGCTGACGATAAGCAAACTCGAAGTGGGAGAAGTAATCGAAGTCGAAGAAAAAGTCCTTTTTAGACAGGTGCTTGAGCTTCTTAACGAGTCGGACCGTAACGGTATGTTTTTCAAGAGGATTTCCATCGGCAAGTCGACGATGAAGGCTTACATCTTGGACAGCCTTATGTGCACGGGGACTCCGGAGCATATTACGGAAGCTGTAAAAGAGGACAAATTGCAGATTGTCACGGAGGAACTTTTTGACCGAAAAATCGAAAGAGGCATCATAAAAATAAGCGGAGACAGCAATATCTCATTTACGCCGAAAATCGACTGATTTTTGGCTAAAAAAACGGCTAAAAAATTAGGAAAAAGAGTGCAATGCATATAAAAATATGATACAATGGAAAATATGATTGGGATACTTTGAGGAGGTACAAACGACAATGCTACAGTTTGAAACAAACATGGAAAAAGCTGCGGTGATTAAAGTCATTGGTGTCGGCGGCGGCGGATGCAACGCAGTAAACCGCATGGTGGAAGCCGAACTTAAGGGAGTTGACTTTATCGCTGTTAATACAGATAGACAGGCCCTGAACAGATGTCTGGCTCAGACGAAGATTCAGATTGGCGAAAAACTTACGAGAGGACTCGGAGCCGGAGCGAATCCAGAGGTTGGCCAGAAGGCTGCAGAGGAAACACTCGACGAGATTACCGCTCAGCTTGACGGAGCGGATATGGTGTTCATCACAGCCGGCATGGGCGGCGGAACCGGAACGGGAGCTGCACCGATCATTGCCAAGGCTGCGAAGGATATGGGAATACTCACGGTTGGTGTTGTAACCAAACCGTTTACCTTTGAGGGAGCCAAGAGAAGAAGACAGGCAGAACTTGGAATCAACTTCCTCAGAAAATATGTGGATTCGCTTGTAATCGTACCGAACGACAAACTTGTTGACAACAGTCAGAGAAACACAACGATGGTACAAGCCTTTGAGATGGCTGACAATGT
This sequence comes from Firmicutes bacterium CAG:238, assembly GCA_000435615.1. GTDB lineage: Bacteria > Bacillota > Clostridia > Peptostreptococcales > Anaerovoracaceae > CAG-238. The sequence goes on from FR882035.1 coordinate 114,766, forward strand.
GCTGAAACAGGGCGTGCAGGGTATCTCAGACTTGATCTCCGATTATGCGCTTATTAATGTTGACTTCGCCGATGTTAAGTCCGTAATGACAGACAGAGGCGTTGCACATATGGGCGTGGGACGCGGAACAGGCGAGAACAGGGCACAGGATGCCGTTAAGTTGGCAATCGAAAGCCCGCTTCTTGAAACGACCATCAGCGGGGCGAAGGCAATTCTCCTTTATGTTGCTGGTGGATACGACCTCGGAATGCTTGAAGTAAGCGAAATTGCAAATCTGGTCGAAGAACAGGCAGACAGAGACTGCATCCTCATCTTCGGAGCGGCAGTGGACGAAGCGATGGAAAACGAAATTGCGATTACCGTTATTGCTACCGGCTTTGCGGAGGGACTCGAATTTCCGGTTAAACATTCCGAACCGGTTGACGGTGCAAGAGGGAATAAAGACGAGGCAACGACCGGATTGACCGGAGAACCTGCCGGTGACCGTGACATCTTCGGGAAAGTCGAAGGCATCGACGGCAAGGAAGTGACTCTGCAGGACATCCTCAAGAAAGAGGAAGAGGAAAAGGGAACATCCAGATTTGAAATCCCATCATTCCTTTAATCAAAACGAGCCGGTGCAAGCCGGCTTTTGTTAAAACGAAAGGCTGAAACGAAAGACTGCTTATGAGAGAGATAACATCCAAGGACAACAGAATATACAAGACCTGCGAGCAGCTTTCGCTTAAGAAATACAGAGATAAGCTGGGCAGATATCTGATAGAAGGTGAAAACCTGATTGAAGAAGCCTTGAAGACGGGCTGCAGCATCGAGACACTCCTTGTCAGACGCGGTTACAATAAAGTCCCGGCCGAATTGGAAGACAAGGCATTCGTCCTTGACGAGAAGTTGTTCGACCGCTTGGCACAGACGGAGACGAGCCAGGGAGTGCTTGCAATCGTTGCCAAGCCGGAAACGGATGCTGGGGATTTTGCGAGTGCATCGGGGAATTTCGTGGTTCTCGACAGGCTGCAGGATCCGGGAAACATCGGGACAATCCTGAGAACAGCGGACGCGGCGGGATACCGCCTTGCGGTGGTCATGAAAGGCACCGCGGATATTTTTTCACCTAAGGTGGTAAGGGCGGCGACCGGTTCACTCTTTCGAATGCCGGTTGTTTTCATGGACTCCAATTCAGAGCTTGTGGAATTTACCAGGGCAGCCGGCAAGAAACTCGTAGCGACCTGTTTTGATACGGAACGCTGCTATTTCGATGAGGACCTGACAGACAATATTGCACTCGTGATAGGAAACGAGGGGAACGGAATCTGCAAAGAAATCATCGAAAGCTCAGATGTAAAAATAAAAATACCAATGCACGGAAACATTGAATCCCTGAACGCGTCAGTGGCGGCGGGAATCCTGATGTACGAAGCAGTAAGAGGTAAGAAAGGTTAGAAATATGCAGGATACAATTTTAGAAAAGATGGAAGAGAGAAAAGCAAGACTCGAGAAAATTCTTGAAAATTCCAGAGAAAGACTCAAAGCAATCGATACAATCCAGGATGCTGAAGATGTAAGAATCAAGGTTCTCGGCAAGAAGGGCGAACTCACCGAAATGCTTAAATCCATGGGCAAAATGGACCCGGAAGAGAGAAAAGAATTCGGCATGGCGGCAAACCAGGTTCGCAGTGAAATCGAGAAAATGCTGGATGCTTCTTTTGAGCAGTTAAAGAACAAGGCAAAGGAAGCAAAATTCAAGATGGAAAAGATAGACGTTACCGAACCGGGCAAGCTTCAGCACTTGGGAACCAAGCACCCGATTACGATTACGATTGAAGAAATCTCAAAGGTGTTCAAATCCATGGGATTCTCCCTTGCGGAAGGTCCGGAGGTTGAAACCGTATTCAACAACTTCGACGCTTTGAATGCGGGGCCGAATCATCCAGCCAGAGACTGGACAGATACTTTCTACATCAACGACGAGGTTCTGCTCAGAACACAGACTTCGCCGGTACAGGTAAGAACATTGCTTAACCAGAAACCGCCAATCCGCGTTTTTGCACCGGGAAGATGCTTCCGCTGTGATACGCCTGACGCAACTCATTCCCCGATGTTCCATCAGGTAGAGGGCCTTGTTGTTGACGAAGGAATCACGATGGCTGACCTTAAGGGAGTGCTTGACAGTTTCGCAAAGCAGATGTTCGGCTCAGAAGTAAGAACCAAATTCAGACCTCACCACTTCCCATTCACGGAACCTTCCGCAGAAATGGATGTTTCCTGCTTCAAGTGCGGCGGCAAGGGCTGCAGAGTATGCAAGGGAAGCGGTTGGATTGAAATCCTCGGATGCGGCATGGTGCATCCGAATGTACTCAAAGTAGGCGGTGTGGATACAGAAAAATATACCGGCTTTGCATTCGGCATGGGCGTTGAGAGAATCGCTATGCTCAAGTACGGCATAGATGACATCAGACTTCTCTATGAAAACGACATGAGATTCATCGAACAGTTCAAGTAGTGCGAAGGAGGTTTAGAAATGATAGTATCTTTAGAATGGTTAAAAGATTATACAGAAGTTAATGTAAGCCCCGAGGAATTCTGCGACCGCATGATCATGTCGGGATCCAATCTGGAAACATTGGAAATGGTCGGAGAGGACATGCACAAGGTTGTAGTGGGCAAAATCGTAAAAATAGACAAGCACCCGGATGCCGACAAGCTTGTGGTATGCCAGCTCGATATCGGGGAAGCAGAACCTGTTCAGATTGTAACGGGAGCGCCGAATGTCTTTGAAGGTGCCTATGTTCCGGTAGCACTTCACGGAAGCAGAATACCGGGTCCGATTCACGGACAGCCAAAGCAGGAAGGCGGCACGGAAATCACCAGAGGCAAGCTCAGAGGAGTGGAATCAAACGGGATGCTTTGTTCCTTCGGCGAACTTGGATTCGAGGATAAGGTTGTGCCGGTAAACCAGAGAGACGGAATCTGGATTCTTGAGAAAGAATACCCGGTGGGAACTGATTTTGCGGAGACGATGGAACTGAAAGATGCGATTATCGATTTCGAAATCACACCGAACCGGCCGGACTGCCTTTCCATGATTGGCATGGCAAGAGAAGCCGCAGCGACATTCGGCACAAAGCTTGAATATCCGGAAACAGTATGCGGGCATGAAGAAGGAAATGCGGCAGACTATATCAGCGTTGATGTAAAGTCACCGCTTTGCAGGAGATATGTTGCAAGAATCGTGAAGGACGTTAAGGTGGAAGACTCTCCTTGGTGGCTGCAGAGAAGATTGATTCATGCAGGAATGAGACCGATCAACAATATTGTTGACATTACGAACTTCGTAATGCTTGAATACGGTCAGCCGATGCATGCTTTTGACATCGAAAGTCTCGCAGGACATAAGATTATCGTTGACACGGCAGCCGAAGGCGAAAAGTTCGTTACGCTTGACGGTAACGAAAGAACGCTGGATGACAGAATGCTGATGATTAACGACGCGGAGAAGCCGGTAGCGGTCGCAGGTGTTATGGGAGGTCTTAACTCCGAAATCACTGCAGATACGAAGACAATCGTAATCGAATCCGCGAACTTCGATGCAAACAGCGTAAGAACGACTTCTAAGAGACTCACGCTCAGAACGGAGGCTTCCGGAAGATACGAAAAGGGAATCGACCCGAACCTCTGCGAAAAGGCTGCTGACAGAGTGTGCAAGCTGATTGAAATGATCGGAGCAGGAACCGTAGTGGGCGGAAGCGTGGATATTTATCCGGAAAAAGCAGAAGCAAAGACCGTTCACGCAAGAGTCTCCAGAATCAACCACGTTCTCGGAATTGAAATCTCCAGAGAGCAGATGGTCGGATATCTGGAAAGCCTCGAAATGAAAGTCGAAGGGGAAGGCGACGATATGTATGTAACGGCGCCGACTGTAAGACAGGATATCGAAATCGAAGAAGACATCGTGGAGGAAGTTGCAAGACTTTACGGATACGATAATCTTCCGGTTACGATTCCAAAAGGAAACAACGAAGCAAGTCAGTCCTATGACAGAGATATCAAAAATATTGCAAGAGATGTAATGTGCGCGATGGGAGCAAACGAAATCCAAACTTATTCGTTTGTAAGCCCTAAGGGTGTGGATAATGTAGGAATTGAAGAGGATTCATGGGAGAGAGATTTTGTGAAAATTCTCAATCCGCTCGGAGAGGACACATCCGTGATGAGAACGATTCTTACACCGCAGATGCTGGAAGTTATGGGTAGAAATTATTCCAGAAACCTGGAAGGCATGAGAGCCTACGAAATCGGCAATACCTTCATGGCAAATCAGCTCGGACTTCCGTTTGAGAGCGATAACATGTCGATTGGTTTATACGGCAAGGACGAAGACTTCTTCACACTGAAAGGCATCGTTGAAGAGCTTCTTTACAAGCTCGGAATCAGAGATCTCGAATTTGTTGCCGAGAGCGAATACGGCGTATATCATCCGGGAAGATGTGCAAGAATTATCGCACGCCATATAGCAGAGCTTGAAAACGGTCCGGCGGAAGAAGAAGTGGAACTGGGCATTATGGGAGAAGTTCACCCGGATGTAGCCGAAAAGTACGGAATCGGTGTAAGAGCATACTGTGCGGAACTTTTCTTCGGAACAATGGTTGAACTTTCGAATACGATAAAACAATACAATCCGCTTCCGAAATATCCGGCAATGACAAGAGATATCGCACTGGTTGTCGATGAAGACATGACAGTCGGCGAAATCGAAAAGGTAATCTGGGGTGCAGGTGCCGAAATTCTGACGGGAATCAAGCTTTTCGATATTTACAGAGGAGCACAAGTAGGACCGGGCAAGAAGAGCGTTGCGTTCACGCTGACATACAGACACGCAGACAAAACTCTCAAGGACGAAGACGTGCAGATTGCACATGCAAAAGTCCTTGATGCATTGAAGAGGGAGCTCAATATCAACCTCAGAGAAATGTAGGCGGAGGAATTAGGATGGAAGACAGAAAAGCCTGCGTCAGAATTTATGGGCAGGATTATACAATCTCCGGAGAAAGAGACGAAAAAACCATCATAAAAATCGCAGCGTATGTTGACGAAAAAATGCGCGAAATTTCGAAATACTTTACGGCAGGACCGCAGGGATCGCTTGCAGTCCTTGCCGCTGTTAATATTGCCGATGAATATTATGAGGCAAAAACGAAGATTTCCGAGCTTGAGGCCAAGGCCCGCCAGACGGAGAAGGATTCCGAGCATTACATGAAGATGTGGGATGAAGCAAAGAGAAGCTTCATGCAGTACAAGGAAGAGGCGGCAAAGTCCGCTGAGGAGCGTAGGCAGAGCGAGGAAAAATACCGCAAACTGGAAGAAAAATGCAGCGAATTCGAAAATTCCTATTTCGATTTGCAGATGGAAAACGTCCGGCTGAAAAACGAACTCGAGAAATTACAGAGGAATACATGAACAAAAAAGCACTGAAGGTTTTAGAGTACAACAAAATAATTGATATGCTCAAGGCACAGGCTTCCTCACAGATGGCTAAGGAAAGACTTGCGGCTCTTTTGCCCGAAACGGAAATTCACCGCATCAGAGACGGGCTTGAAGAGACGAGCGAAGCTATGCAGGTCATAGTCAAGAAAGGAGCACTCCCGCTCGGCGAGATTTATGACATCTCGAATTCTCTGCATTTTGCGAGAAAGGGCGGAACCCTGACGATGCGCCAGCTCCTTCAAGTGCTGTATAATATGAAGGTTACGGGCAATGTAGTGCCTTTTCTGAAAAATGATATTGAGGATATCCCCGTAATCAGAGGAATGTCCGATTTGTTGGTTGTTTTTCGCGAGCTTGCGGACAGGATCGACCGATGCATATTATCCGAAGATGAGATGGCAGACAGTGCTTCCGCCGAATTAAAAAATATTCGTCGAAGCATTGCACGCCAAAACGAGGCAATCAGAAGCAAGTTGAATCATATACTGAATTCATCGGACAACAAATCGCTCCTTCAAGACGCAATCGTTACGATGCGCGACGGACGATATGTAGTTCCGGTCAAGGCTGAGCACAGAGCGAAGGTTCCGGGAATCATTCACGACCAGTCATCGAGCGGAGCCACGCTGTTTGTGGAACCGCAGGCAGTGGTGAATCTCAACAATGAGCTGCGCGAACTGGAACTGGCGGAGAGAGCTGAAATCGAAAGGATTTTGGGAGAACTTTCGTCGGCAGTCGCCGAGCATTTTCACGATTTGCTGAACAATCAGAAAATTTTGATAGAACTAGATGTTATTTTTGCAAAAGGGAAGCTTTCCGCGTGTATGCACGGCGAGGAGCCGCAGATTAACGACGAAGGAATTTTGGACCTGAAACTGGCGCGGCATCCGCTCATTGATGCGAAAAAGGTCGTGCCGATCAATGTCTCAATCGGCAAGGAATACCGCACGCTTGTAATTACGGGGCCGAACACCGGAGGCAAGACGGTTACGCTCAAAACCGTCGGACTTTTGGCGATGATGGTGCAGAGCGGACTGCATATTCCCGCTGCAGCAACTAGCAGCATGCCGATTTACAAGAATATTTTTGCGGACATCGGAGACGAGCAAAGCATTGAACAGAGCTTGAGTACATTTTCTTCGCACATGAAGAATACGGTGTATCTTGTAGAAAAGGCAAGAATGGGAAGCCTTGTCCTGCTCGATGAACTGGGTGCCGGCACAGACCCCACAGAGGGTGCGGCACTTGCAATCTCCATTTTGGAAAGGCTGGCGGCACAAGGTGCACACACGATTGCGACCACGCACTACAATGAGCTTAAGAAATATGCCATCGCAACTCCGGGTGTTGAGAATGCGTCCATGGAATTTGATGTCGAGACATTGAGTCCGACTTATCGTCTTTCCATTGGAGTTCCGGGAAAATCGAACGCTTTTGAGATTTCAAGGAAACTCGGGCTGCCTTCGGAAATTATCGATAGGGCAAACGATCTGATTGAAAAAGGTGATCTTGAATTCGAGGATGTGCTTTCGGCGATTGAAGAAGATAAGAAAAAAGCCCGCGAAGAGCGTGACGAGGCGGAAAGACTTGCGTATGAAATAAAAAAACAGCGAGAAGAACTCGATCAAAGGCAGCTTGAACTTGAAAAACGCGAAAGTAAGGCCATAAAGGACGCAAAGGAAGAAGCGAGGGCAATCATAAAAGAGGCAAAACAGACGGCCGCCGAAGTTCAAAAAGAACTTAAAGAACTTTCCAAAATTCAGAGTCTCGGTGAACGAATCGGAAGACTGGAAAAAAGTAAAAAACGCATCAAGGAAAGTGAGAACCGATATGCGGACGGGCTTGAGAAGCAGACCAACGCCAACCCGATTGAGCCGGATGAACTTGCAGTCGGAGACCGCGTTAAGATACTGACCCTCGACCAAAACGGTGAGGTTCTTACACTGCCTGACGACAAGGGCGACCTGACGGTCAAAGTCGGCATCATGAAGATAAATGTGAACCTCGCGGATTTGATGCTCATAAACGACGGAAGCAAGAAGAAGCAAAAAAACCGCGGATATGCGAATATGTATCGCATGAAGGCGCAGACCATATCCATGTCCGTCAATGTTCAGGGACAGAACCTGGAAGAAGCCCTCATGAATGTGGACAAATACATCGACGATGCTTACATGGCAGGCCTTAAAGAAGTTACCGTCATACACGGAAACGGTACAGGAGTCCTCAAAGAAGGGCTGCGGCGAAGCTTCAAGAAACACAAGCTGGTGGCATCGTACCGAAAAGGTGCCTACAATGAAGGCGGAGACGGCGTCACCATTGTTAAATTAAAGGAGTAGAAATGTATATTATAAGCGGGTGTCTTCTGGGGCATGACTGTAAATACAACGGCGGAAACAACCGATGTGAAGCGGTTGTCGAATTCTGCCGGACGCATGAATATATCGTGGTCTGCCCCGAAAGTGCAGGAAACCTGCAGGCACCGAGACCACCTGCAGAGAAAGTCGGAAATCGGATTATGAACAAGGAAGGTGAAGATGTAACCGACAAGTTCTTAAAGGGTGCGGAGATATCCTTTAAGGTGTGCATGCAGATGGCGGCACTTAGGAATGAGCCGATTGAAGGTGCAATTCTCAAGGCGAACAGTCCATCCTGCGGATCAGGCAAAATATATGACGGAACATTCAGCGGCAGGCTGGTGGACGGAAACGGAGTTTTCACCTCCATGCTCAAGGCGCAGGGAATAGAAGTAATAACGGAAAAGGAGACAATAAAATGGTAGATTTTAAGAGTGAAATTGCTAAGTTAATTGCGGAACAGGTAAGTGATCTGGAAGTATCCGAAATCCGCGAAATAATTGAAGTTCCACAGGATTCAAAGATGGGGGACTATGCGTTCCCTTGCTTCAAACTTGCTAAAACACTCCGCAAAGCGCCGCCGCTCATCGCAAAAGGCATCGCAGAGAAAATTGCAGAAAATGGCATGTTTGAAAAGGTAGAACAAGTAAATGCGTACGTAAATATGTTCATTTCCAAGGAAGAACTCGTAAAAGATGTTGTGGAAGATGTCCTTGAAAAAGGTGCTGACTACGGCAAGACCAACGTAGGAGAAGGAAAACCTGTAATCGTGGAATATTCCTCCCCTAACATTGCAAAGCCGTTCCACATCGGCCACATCAGAAGCACGGTGATCGGAAATTCCCTTTACAAGATTTATGATGCAATGGGATACAACGTTACCCGTATCAATCACCTCGGAGACTATGGCACACAGTTCGGCAAAATGATCGTTGCTTACAGACACTGGGGAAACAAACAGGATGTCATCGATGAACCGATTAAAACCCTGCTCAGCTACTACACCAAATTCCATGTTGAGGTTGAAAACCATCCGGAACTTGATGACGAAGCAAGAGCAACTTTTGCGAAGCTGGAACACGGAGAAAAGGAAGAAGTGGAACTTTGGCAGTGGTTCAGAGATGAATCTTTGAAAGAATTCACAAGAGTATACGACATGCTCGGAATCAGCTATGACTCCTATGCGGGCGAGTCTTTCTACTCCGACAAGATGCCGGCAATCGTGGAAGACCTGAAGAAAAAGAATCTTTTGGTAGAATCCAAGGGCGCAATGATCGTTGACCTTGAACCTTACGGTCTCACTCCGGCTCCGATTCTTAAATCGGATGGTTCAACGCTGTATATCACCCGTGACATCGCATGTGCAAAATACAGAAAAGACACTTATGATTTTTATAAGAATATTTATGTCGTTGCTTCCCAGCAGAACCTGCATTTCCAGCAGCTCAAGAAAATTCTTGAACTCATGGGATTTGAATGGGCAAAAGACATCATTCATGTTCCTTTCGGCCTTGTAAGCCTCGAAGAAGGAACTATGTCAACGCGTGAGGGAAGAGTTGTCTTCCTTGAAGATGTACTCAACAGAGCGATTGATGAAACGCGCGACATCATAAAGGAAAAGGGCGTTGCAACGGACAATATCGAAGAAACCGCAAAACAGGTTGGAATCGGTGCGGTTGTATTCAATGAACTTTCCAATAACAGAATCAAGGACTATGTTTTCTCATGGAAAAAGGTTCTTGACTTCAACGGAGAAACAGGTCCTTACGTACAGTACACCTATGCAAGAGCCGCAAGCATACTCAGAAACGCAGGCGAGGAGCTTACGGCAAAGGCTGCTTCCGGAAAGGTTGACCCGAAATATATCACAAGCCCGAGTGCATACGAACTTGCAAAATTAATTTACAAGTTCCCGCAGGTTGTTGTTGAGGCAGGAGAAAAGTATGAACCTTCCATCGTGACAAGACACATTGTTGACCTTGCACAGAGCTTTAACAGATTCTACCACGACGAACACATTCTTGTGGATAACGAAGAAGAAAAGGTTGCAAAACTTGCCCTCGTAATCGCTGCAAAGACTGCAATTAAAAACGGACTGGCACTGCTCGGAATGCAGGCACCGGAAAGAATGTAGCACCACAGGAGAGGAGAACCGATGAGATACGTTGGAGACATTTACAGACCGCCGAGCGAAGCGTACAGCTTGCTCGTGCAGGTCACAATCGGATGTTCACATAACAAATGCACATTTTGCAATATGTTCAAGGCGAAGCAGTTCAAAGTAAGAAAACCGGAGGAAGTACTCGAGGATCTTGCGTGGGCAAGAAAGCAGTACCGCAGAGTTGAGAGAATTTTCCTCTGTGACGGCGATGCGCTTTGCCTTGCAAACCATAAGCTGCTTACGATTCTTGAGTATATCGAAAAGAATTTTCCGGAGTGTGAAAGAGTAACAACCTACGGACGCGCGTCGGACGTTTTGAGAAAGAGCCGGGAAGAGCTTGAAGAACTTCGCAGACACGGTTTGGAAATGGTATATATGGGAGCGGAATCCGGAAGCCAAAAGGTTCTCGACATGGTAAACAAGGGTGAGACCAGAGAGCAGCTCATCGAAAGCGTAAACCGGCTTGAGAACGCAGGAATCAAGGCATCGGTTACCTTTATAAGCGGACTTGCAGGTCCCGAACTTTGGAAAGAACATGCAATTGAGACAGGAACGATGATCAGCGAAATGAATGCATCCTATGTAAGCCTTCTTACGCTCATGCTTGAGCCGCCGGCGCCTCTGCTGGAAGATTACCGGCAGGGTAAATTTAAGCTTCTCACACCGGAGGAGGTCCTGGCTGAGACATGCCTGATGCTTAAATACGCAAGACCTTCGAAACCGTGCGTATTCCGAAGCAATCATGCATCCAACTATGTATCACTCAGAGGCAGTCTGCCGATGGATAACGACGCAATGATTGCATCGCTGAAAAGATGCATGGAAGACAAAGGGCTTTTGAAGGACGAGAGATTCAGAATGTTATAGTCTGATGATTTTATGTGCTTTGGTGAAATGAGAGTATTATTAACAACATTAAATTCAAAATATGTACATTCAAATCTTGCGCTCAAGTATCTGTATACCGTCACGGCGGATGAATACAGCGATCTTGACGTAAGAGAATTTACGATCAACAACGATCCGAATTACATCTATACGGAACTTGTAAGAGCAAACTATGATATGGTTTGCTTTTCTTGCTACATTTGGAATATTGAACAGATCAAGGTTTTGGCAGCCGACCTGAAAAAGGCAGTGCCGGATATCAAAATCGTGCTCGGCGGTCCGGAGGTAAGCTTTGGCGGGGCCACATTCATGCAGGAAAATACATGGGCGGATTTTATCCTCTGCGGGGAAGGAGAGTATTCCTTCTACCGTTTCATGGAAGTAATCCGGGATCCCAAGCGGCCGTTCGATACTGTTCCGGGCCTGATTTACAGGCAATCGGGAAAAATCTTCGTCAACGATGTGATTGAACCCCTGGATTTCAATTTGGTTCCTTTTCCGTATTCAATGCTGGACTGCGAAAGCGACCGGGTTGTTTATTACGAGTCTTCCAGAGGCTGCCCGTTCGGCTGCGCGTATTGTCTTTCGTCGACGGAAAAACGCGTGCGCCCGCTTGCTATGGATCGTGTAAAATCAGATCTCGGATATTTTCTGTATAAGCAGGTTATGCAGGTGAAATTTATTGACCGAACGTTCAACTATGACAGAGACAGAGCTTATGAAATATTCAAGTATCTCATAGAAAACGATAACGGAGTGACGAATTTTCACTTTGAGATCTGTGCAGATCTACTGGATGAGGGGACGCTCGGACTCCTTGCGACAGCGCGAAAAGGGCTTTTTCAAATGGAAATCGGCGTGCAGTCCGCAAACCCTGAGACTCTTGCGGCAGTGGGACGCAAAGAAAACGTGTATCCGCTTCTTTTCAACACGGAAAAACTGGTTGCTTTAGGGAACATACACACGCATGTAGACCTCATAGCCGGGCTTCCGCATGAAAGCTACGCACTATTTAAACGCTCGTTTGACAAAGTTTATTCGCTCAAGGCGGATGCCATGCAGCTGGGATTTCTCAAAGTTCTGAAGGGTACGCCTATGGAAGCGCAGGCGGTCAAATATGGGATTGTGGCAAGAGACCGGGCGCCTTACGAGGTGATTGCAACCGATGATATAAGCGCACAGGAACTTGCACACCTTAAAATGATTGAAAATATGCTGGATATTTTTTATAACCGCGGAGGTTTTTCGAACACCGTCGAATATCTGATTGACGAAATCGGACTCGGAGCATTCGAATTTTATGAAATGCTGGCGGACTATTACTACGAGGCAGGCTTTCAAAACAGAGACCGGAAAAAAGACGATCAATACAGAATTTTGTATGCTTTTGCAAGCTATGCCGCCGCAAAGACAGGCTTGGTAAGGCTTGAAGAAAGAGCGCATGCAAGACTTTTGCGGGATGCCGAACAAAATATGAACCCTGAAAATTTAAAGAGATTTTTAAGAAAAGGTTGGATTATAAAATGATGAATTTAGAGGAAAAAGACAGAATAGGACAGTATTTGAGACCGCGCCTTGAGGAAATTGTTTTTGATGAACTTTCGGATGCCTATCTTGAAAAAGCCGGAATCGCAGACATTCTCACCGGGGTGCCTATTCCGCTGAAAAAGAATGAACTCGGAAGCATTTCCACGCTCACGATTGCCAAGTGCATGGCATTTGTAATCGGCTGCGACCCGGAATTCAAATACAAAGAAAATTATATTGCATATATAACGAGAACTTTTGAAGTGCGTTTTGCGGACGCCCTCATCGCTGAAGGCGTGGAAACGGCGGCATCGAAGCAATCGTATGACTATGCCTGCATTCTGTTCCGTGCGGCAATGCAGATTGAGCCGGACAATGCGAACGCATACTATTGCTACGGCCGTGCATGTAAGGACGCATACGAGGCTGCGGCAGAGACTTTGGAAGCCTCGGAGGAAGCGGAAGAATTTGTCGGCCGCTTTAAAGCGGAAGCTCTTGAAGCGTTTGAGGTTGCAACGCTTAAGAATCCGAAGCTTGCGGACGCATATTATTTCCTGGGTTATGCATACATAAACATGGGGCTGTATGTAAAGGCAAAACTGACATGGGACGAGTACATGAAGCTGACGGAGGATGCCGCAGACAACGACGAAATCAAGGATATCCGCAAGGAGATTGCAGAAAGGCTTGCCACCCTTGAGAAACCGGTTGAGATTGAAAAAGGCTATAACCTCGTTATTTCCGGCCGATACGAAGAAGGAATTGCAGCTCTTTCTCCGTACAAAGAGGGCGAGTTCGCCTCCTGGTGGCCGCTTTGGTTCTATCTGGGGACCGCATACGGCGAGCTTGACGAAGTCGATGAGGCAATCACATGTTTTACGGAGGTTCTGAAATACGCTCCGAGCAACATTGAGAGCATGGAAGAACTGGTCAAGCTTTACGAAAAGGCAGGAAATACGGAGAAGGTCGAAAAATATACGAAGAAAATCGGTCTTGTAAAGGAAAATATCGAAAAGGACAGGATATTATGGAAAGAAGAAAAACAACCGGGAACGAAGCTGAACTGAATGTTCTCGTAGTGGACGGCCAGGGCGGAATGGTAGGAAAACAGATGGTTGAGGCTGTCAGGAAGATGATTCCGAATGCCGCAATCACCGCTGTAGGCACCAACACGCTGGCTACCGCAAGCATGCTCAAAGCAGGTGCGGACAGCGGCGCTACCGGCGAAAATTCCGTTGTAGTTGCGGTTCGCAGTGCGGATATCATCGTCGGTCCGATCGGGATTGTCATAGCCGATTCCCTGCTCGGGGAGATTACACCGAAAATGGCGGAAGCAATCGGAAGCAGTCCCGCAAAAAAAGTCTTGATTCCTGTGAACAAATGTAATAATATAATAGTCGGAGTGGGCAGCAGGTCCACATCTTCCCTGATTGCAGAAGCAATCGAGACGATACGTCAAATTGCGGGAATTGCATAAATCAAAAGAAAGTATTTGATAATTAATTTGTAACCAGAAGGTACGTTTTTTCCGGAAGAAAATTCGGATGGAAAAGGTGTATCTTTTATTTTTTGAAAACGGAGGATTTTTATTATGGCAACGAAAAACAGTGAAAAAACGAGAGAAATGGTAATGGCAGCCCTTTGCCTTGCGCTTGCCCTCCTTCTCCCGTTCCTGACAGGACAGATAAAAGAAATCGGAAACATGCTGTGCCCGATGCACATTCCGGTTCTGCTTTGTGCTTTTTTGTGCAGCTGGAAATGGGCTGGCGGTGTGGGTGCGGCGGCACCGCTTCTTCGCTCCTCAATCTGGGGAATGCCTCCGATGGGTCCGATTACATTCTAATGCCGCCGATGGGTCCGATTACATTCTCTATGACATTTGAACTTGCGGCATACGGTCTGATTGCATCGGCAATCTACCGCAGACTCCCGAAAAAAACATGGAGCATTTATGTTTCCCTTATCACCGCAATGGTCGGCGGGCGAATCGTATGGGGCATTGTCTCCATGATTTTATACGGAGCGATGGGCACGTCTTTCACATGGCAGATGTTTGCAGCAGGGGCTTTTATCAATGCCGTGCCGGGAATCATCCTGCAGATTGTAATAATACCCGTTATTGTTCTCGCACTTGAAAAAGCCGGTGTGCTACGCAAATAAGCATCCGGTAAAAAAGTTAGGCAAAATGTGAAAAAATAATTGCAAAAAGTCTTGACAATGCCGACACAATAGAGTATAATTTCTATTGTTGTCGGTAATGGAATATGTGCTGACACGAAGGTGTTCCGAGGTAGCTCAATGGTGGAGCAGGCGGCTGTTAACCGCAAGGTCGAGGGTTCGAGCCCCTCCCTCGGAGCC